>JBFHPI010000048.1:0-12242 GCA_041592855.1 Pseudomonas sp. | reverse complement strand
GGCGCTGCTGTGTCGTTCGTTTCTGACCCAGGTGGCGATTGGTGAAGGTGATCTGGAGCAGGCCCAGCAGCTGAGCTGCGAGGCCCTGAAACTGGCCAGGCTGAATGGCAGTCCGGTATTTGAGGCCCTGCTGGAGCTGGATCATGGCCTGCTGCTGGAGGCTCGAGGCGAGTTTGTGCGCGCCGAGGCTCTCTTGCAGCGTGTTCAGGCTCAGGCCGATGGCGCGGTGCTGCGCACGCCGGTGTCTGCACGCATTCAGTTGCGCCTGGGCCGTTTGGCCCAGCGCCAGGGCCGACTTCAGGAGGCCCAGGTGCTCTTGCAGGAGGGCTTGCAGATGGCCTGTCGCAATCAGGACCCCGGGGCCTTTCATGGCTATCTCGGCCTGGCCGAACTGGCGGCCGGGCAGGGCGATTTGGCCCAGGCGTTCACCCTGCTGGCCGAGGGTGAGCGCCTGATGCAGCGCCAACGGGTGGGCGAAACCCTGTATCGCGGTGCCCTGCTGCTGGCCAGCAGCTGTCTGTGGTTACGCCAGGCGCATGCTGAGCGTGCGCGGGAAACCGCGACCCGGGTGCTGGCCTACGCCCGCCGGGTCCGGCAGATGCTGCCGCCGCCCAATTGTCCGGAGATGATCGCGCGCTTTCAGGCCTTGCTGCTGCGCCTGGATCTGGAGCAGGGCGAGGATGTGCGCGAACCGCTGCAGCGGCTGCTGGAACAGGCCCATCGTCAGGGGCGTCAGGCCCTGCTCTGTGATCTGCTGCAGTTGCAAGCTCAGGCCTGTGCAGCTCAGGCCGATGAGACCGGGGCAATGCAGGCCCGCCAGGCCGGACAATTGCTGGCCCGGCAGCTCAACTACCAGTGTCCCTGGTTTGCCGAGGGCGAGCGGCCGGCAGCGCGCGACCGTGATGTGCCCCTGGGCAGTAACGTGCAACTGAGCCAGCGCGAATTGGCAGTGCTGAGCCTGATTGCCCAGGGGCTGTCCAATCAGGAAGTGGCCGAGCGACTGTTTATCTCACTGCATACGGTCAAGACCCATGCCCGCCGCATCAACGGCAAGCTGGGTGTGGCCCGGCGAACCCAGGCGGTGGCCCAGGCCAAGGCATTGGGGCTTCTTTAGGCGATGTACCCAGGGCCGGAGAGAATGGCGCTATTGGTATAGGTCGTCAGGTGTAGGGTGCGCTGCGCGCACCACGTTTGCCAGCGCAATAGCGGCGTGCACGGCGCACCCTTCAGATCCAGTCCGGCTCAAGTTCAGTAGAGCTGAGCGAGCGCACAGGCTACTGGAACCTCGCCCTGCTTTAGCCTCAATGCAGCGCCGGGCTATCGCTTAACTGCTGCAGGCGTTGGCTGAGCTGCAGGCGCTGGGCGGGGTCTTCGCTCAGCAGCAGGGCGCGCTGCAGATCGAAGCGCTCGCCCTGGGGGCAGTCCAGCTGCTGATAGATATCGGCCCGCGCCAGGTGGTCATGCAGGTTGGCCGGGCCCAGCTGCAGCACCCGTTCGGCATCCTTGAGCGCGGCCAGGGGCTCATCGGCCTGCTGGTGCAGCTGGCGCAGGTTGCGTGAAAGGCGTTGGAGCATGGTGCGGTCGTCGCAGGCCAGCAGATGGCTGGCGCTGAGTTGCGCTGTGCGGCCCTGATAGCGCTGCAGCAGTTCGCGGCAGTCCTGGGCATACAGGCGTCGCCCGCTGCAGGGGTCGAGTTGGTGATCGGCGCCGGGCACACGTAGCAGAAAGCGCCCCGGGAAGTTGACGCCCTGCAGGGCGATGCCCAGGCGCCGGGCCAGTTCCAGGGCGATCAGGGCCAGGCTCAGGGGCTGCCCGCGTCGGCGTTGCAGCACCTGATGCAGCAGGGCGGCCCGTGGGTGCAGGGGCAGGCTGTCGTCCTCGTGGAAATCCAGCTGATTGAGCCGGCGCAACAGGGCCTGGGCGACTTCCCGCTCGGGCAGCTCGGCCAAGCCGGCACGCACCTGCAGGAGCAGGTTGTCCAGCTCGGCCAGGGCCAGGGCCGGCTGCAGGTGCGGATCATGCTCGACGGCAATCCACAGGGCCGCCTCGAACGGCGCAGGGGGGTGTCGATCCAGACAGGCCAAGCAGGCTTTACGTGGAGTCATGCAGTTCTCCCGGGGGCCGTTGCCCGTTTTGCGCGGCCGCCAACGAAGCGGCAACAGGCCCTGGCTTCTGCTGTTGTAGCCAAGCGTGGGGCTGTCGTCCAGCGCCGACCACTGGCGACATGCTCCCGTGTGCCTTGCCTATACTCAGAGGCAAATCAGTACGGGAGCCACTGCATGTTCGCCATGATGGAAACCACCCGGCTGGAGTCCCTGCACTTCGCCCAGGATCCACAGACTGGCTTGCGCGCCATTATCGCCATCCACAACAGCCGTCTGGGGCCGGCCCTGGGCGGTTGCCGCTACCTGAGGTACCCGGACGAACAGAGCGCGATTGCCGATGTCCTGCGTCGGGCCAAGGGCATGAGCTACCTGGCCGCCCTGGCCGGGGTGGCTCAGGGCGGTGGCAAGGCGGTGATCATGCGTCCACCTCATGTGGATAATCGCGGCGCCCTGTTTGAAGCCTTCGGCCGCTTTATCGAGACCCTTAACGGCCATTACATCACGGCGATGGACAGCGGCACCTCCAGCGCCGACATGGACTGCATCGCCCAGCACACCCAGCATGTCACCAGCACCACGGCCGAGGGTGATCCTTCGCCGCATACCGCCATGGGGGTGTTCGCCGGGATTCGTGCCACGGCCATGGCACGCCTGGGCAGCGACAACCTGGAAGGCTTGCGCGTGGCGATCCAGGGGCTGGGCCATGTCGGCTATGCCCTGGCCGAGCAGCTGCATGCGGCGGGCGCCGAACTGCTGGTCAGTGACCTGGACGAGGGGCGGGTGCAGCTGGCGATGGAGCAGCTGGGGGCCCATCCGGTGGCCAGCGAAGCGCTGCTTGCCACCCCTTGCGACATCCTTGCGCCCTGTGGCCTGGGCGGTGTACTCAACAGCCAGTCGGTGCTGCAACTGCGTTGTGCGGCGGTGGCTGGTGCGGCCAACAACCAGCTGGCCAGCAGCGATGTGGCCGACAGCCTGCAGGCCCGCGGCATTCTCTATGCCCCGGATTATGTGATCAATGCCGGCGGCCTGATCTATGTGGCGCTGCGTCATCGCGGCGAAAGCCTGACCGCGATTACCGCGCACCTGACCCAGATCAGCCGGCGACTGACCGAAATCTATGCCCACGCCCAGGCCGATAAGCGGCCGCCCTCGCGGGTGGCCGACGATCTGGCCGAGCGTCTGCTATACGGGCCTTGAGCTTCACCGCACTGAAACCCCTGCGGGCCACAAGCCCGTAGCTCAGTGGACATCCACAAGATGTCGAGGAGTATGACCATGCCAGACAGCCTGAACCTGCCCTATACCCGTCTGCTCGACCCCCAGGGCCACCCGGTGGCCGAGCTGCCGGCCTGGGCCAGCGATCCCGAACTCTTGCTGCGCCTTTACCGGCAGATGGTGTTGACCCGCCTGTTCGACCAGAAGGCCGTGGCCCTGCAGCGTACCGGGCGCATCGGCACCTATGCGCCGACTCTGGGCCAGGAAGCCATCGGTGTGGCCCTTGGTGCACTGATGCAGACCGAGGACGTGCTGGTGCCCTATTACCGCGACACTGCCGTGCAAGTGATGCGCGGGGTGCGAATGGCGGAAATCCTCCTGTACTGGGGTGGCGATGAGCGCGGCAGCGCCTATGTCGACCCGGCCGTGGCCGAGGATTTTCCCCTCTGTGTACCCATCGCCACCCAGGCCCTGCATGCCTGTGGGGTGGCCAGCGCGTTCAAGATCCGCGGTCAGCATCGGGTGGCGGTGACCACCTGCGGTGACGGCGCCACCAGCAAGGGCGACTTTCTCGAGGCGTTGAACGTAGCCGGGGCCTGGCAGCTGCCGGTGGTGTTTGTGGTCAACAACAACCAGTGGGCCATTTCGGTGCCGCGGCGTATCCAGTGCGGCGCCCCGACCCTGGCGCAGAAAGCCATCGGCGCCGGTTTCCCCGGCGAGCAGGTGGATGGCAACGATGTGCTGGCGCTCTATGGGCGCATGCAGGCGGCCCTGGAGCGCGCCCGTCATGGCAAGGGTCCGGTGCTGCTGGAGTGCCTGAGCTATCGCCTGGGCGATCACACCACCGCCGATGACGCCACCCGCTATCGCAGCAGCGAGGAGGTCAAGCAGGCCTGGCAGGAAGAACCGATCAAGCGTCTGCAGGCCTTTATGGTCAGCCAGGGGCTGTGGGACGAAGGCCGTGAGCAGGCCCTGGTCGGCGAATGCCAGGCCCAGGTGCAGCAGGCGGTGGAGGCCTTCGAGGCGGTGGCCGAGCCACCCACTGAGGCGGCCCTTGAGTATGTCTACGCGCAGTGGCCGGCTGCTCTGGCCGAGCAGCGCGAGATGCTGCGCGAGCGTGCCGAACGGCGCCGGGAGGTGGGCCATGAGTGAGCAGAAAGTCAGCCTGCTGGAAGCGGTCAACCTGGCCCTGCACCGGGCCATGTACGAGGACGAGAATGTCGTGGCGCTGGGCGAGGATATCGGCGTCAACGGTGGTGTGTTCCGCGCCACTGCCGGGTTGCGCGATGCCTTCGGGATCAAGCGGGTGATCGACACGCCACTGGCGGAAACCATGATCGCGGGTCTTGCGGTGGGCATGGCCGCCCAGGGTTTGAAACCGGTGATGGAAATTCAGTTTCTCGGGTTTATCTACGCCGCCATGGAGCATCTGGTGTCCCACGCCAGCCGCATGCGCAACCGCACCCGTGGCCGCCTCGGCTGCTCAGTGGTGCTGCGCAGCCCCATGGGCGCCGGCATTCGCGCCCCGGAGCACCACAGCGAGAGCACCGAGGCGTTGTTCGCTCATATTCCTGGCCTGCGCGTGGTCATTCCCTCATCACCGGCACGGGCCTATGGTTTATTGCTGGCGGCCATCGACGACCCCGATCCGGTGATCTTTCTCGAACCGACCCGGCTCTATCGCATGAACCCCCAGGAAGTCCACGACGATGGCAAACGCCTGCCCCTTGACAGCTGCTTTACCCTGCGCGAGGGCAGCGACCTGACCCTGGTCAGCTGGGGCGCGAGCATCCACGAAAGCCAGCAGGCCTGCGAGCTGCTGGCCGAGCGCGGTGTCTCGGTGGAGCTGATCGACCTGGCGTGCATCAAGCCGCTGGATCTCGACACCCTGGAGGCCTCGGTGCGCAAGACCGGCCGCTGTGTGATCGTGCACGAGGCGCCGAGGAGCTGCGGGGTCGGTGCAGAGATCGCCGCCAGCCTGTATGAGCGCGCCCTGCTGGATCTGCAGGCGCCGATCCAGCGGGTCACCGCGCCGGATATTCCGCCACCGCTGTATCGCCTGGAACAGCTGTATATCCCCGGGGTGGCGGACATCGTCACCGCCTGCGAAGCGGTGCTGGATTACGCCTGAGCGGCAAGAAGTGGTGCGCATGGCGCACCCTACGAGGCAGGTGTGGGCCGGGTAGGGTGCGCCGCGCACGGCAATGGATCTTGTGGAGAACGCCATGAAATATTTCAAACTGCCCGACCTGGGTGAGGGCCTGCAGGAAGCCGAAATTGTCGAGTGGCACGTCAAGGCGGGCGATACGGTCAAGGCCGATCAACTGCTGGTGTCGGTGGAAACCGCCAAGGCCATCGTCGATATCCCCGCGCCCTATGACGGGGTGGTGACGAAAACCTTCGGCGCACCGGGTGATCTTCTGCACGTCGGCGAGCCACTGGTGGCCTATGAAGGCGAGGCTGATGCCGGCACCGTGGTCGGTCGCCTGGAGGGCGGCGGCGGGGCACAGGCGGATAGCTTCTATGTGGGGGCCGCACCCTCCACCCGTGAGCACCTGGCGCCCCGGGCGACGCCGGCCGTGCGCCAACTGGCACGGCAGCTGGGGGTGGACCTGAGCAGCCTGGTCGGCAGCGGCACGGATGGCCTGATTACCCGCGCCGATGTCGAGGCCGCCACCCAGAGTGCCCGCGACAAATTCGGCGGCGACAAGCTGCGCGGCGTGCGGCGCAGCATGGCGATCAATATGGCCCGCGCCCATGCCGAGGTGGTGCCGGTGGTGATAGTGGGCGATGCTGATCTGCATCGGTGGCGCGAGGCCCGCGACCCGCTGGTGCGTCTGGCCCAGGCGATCGCCGTGGCCTGCCAGACGGAGCCCCTGCTCAATAGCTGGTTCGATGGCAAGAACCTGTCGCTCAAGCAGCACCCGCAGCTCGACCTGGGCATCGCCGTGGACAGCCCCGAGGGCCTGTTCGTGCCGGTGCTGCGCAATGTCGGCGCGCGCAGTGCGGAGGACCTGAAAGCCGGGGCGGCGCGCCTGCGCGCGGACGTCAAGGCGCGCTCCATCCCGCCCCAGGAGATGATGGGCGCGACCCTGACGCTGTCCAACTTTGGCACCCTGTTCGGCCGCTACGCCAACCCCATCGTGATGCCGCCGCAGGTGGCAATCATTGGCGCCGGGGGCATTCGCGACGAGCCGGTGGCGGTGGAGGGCAAGGTCGAGGTGCATCCGATCCTGCCGCTGTCGCTGACCTTCGACCACCGCGCGGTCACCGGCGGCGAGGCGGCGCGCTTTCTCAAGGCGCTGGTGCAGGCCCTGGAGCAGCCGGAGGGCTAGGGTTTACTCGGTCGGCGCTTCACCCAGTTCATTAAGGGCGTCGGGCTGGTTCTTAAAGGCCTTGGCGAAGATCTCGCGGTTCTTGGCCATAAAGATGCCCAGTTCCTCGCCCTGTTGCTCGTTCAACGAGGGCACGGCCTTTTGCAGCACATCGGTCAACAGCTCGGCCAGTTCGAGCATCTTGTCATGACGGTCGGCTTCGGCTTTATCCATAAACAAACGCTCCAAATCTCGGCTGCTGCGGTACACCACTTCGACGGCCATTCATCACCTCTACGCCTTCACGCTGATTGATCGAAAGTTACTGGTTATTTGTACAGTTGTGGCGAGCATAAAGAACTCGCCGGGATTTGACCAGCGGCAATTGTCTGGCGGGTGGGGTGCGTCATGCTCACCGGCAAGGGAAGGCAGGCAGTGCGCACGGCGCACCCTGCAACGCCAGCGTGGGCCCTGGCCGCCGAGTTCAGTCACTTAACGGCGCAAACAGCGCCTGCAGGTCTTCTTCACCCAGCTGCCACTGGGCCTGGCTGCCGCCTTCCAGCACGCCACGGGCCAGGCTGGCCTTGGCCTGCTGCAACTGCTGGATCTTTTCCTCGACGCTGCCGCGGGCGATCAGTTTGTAAACGAACACCGGCTTGTCCTGACCGATGCGGTAGGCGCGGTCGCTGGCCTGGGCCTCGGCGGCCGGGTTCCACCAGGGATCGAAGTGGATCACGGTGTCGGCGGCGGTCAGGTTCAGCCCGGCGCCGCCGGCCTTCAGGCTGATCAGAAAGATCGGCAGCGTACCGGCCTGGAATTGCTGCACCGGGGTGCGCCGGTCCTGGGTGCTGCCGGTGAGCTTGGCGTAGGGAATATGCCGCGCCTGCAGTTCGGTTTCGATCAGGCTCAGCATCGAGGTGAACTGGGAGAACAGCAGCACCCGACGGCCTTCGGCAAACAGCTCTTCGAGCATCTCCAGCAGGCCGCTGAGTTTACCGGAGTCTTGGCTGGTCAGCGCTTTACCGGCGTCTTCGCCGAGCAGGCGCAGATCGCAGCAGGCCTGGCGCAGGCGCAGCAGGGCTTCGAGGATCACGATCTGGCTGCGCGCCAGGCCTTGGCGGGCGATTTCGGCACGCACCTTCTGGTCCATGGCCAGGCGCAGGGTTTCGTAGCGGTCGCGCTGGGCGGCGCTCAGTTCCACCCAGTGGGTGATCTCGGTCTTGGGTGGCAGCTCGCGGGCCACCTGTTCCTTGCTGCGGCGCAGCACAAAGGGTTTGATCCGTCCGTTCAGATGCGCCAGGCGCTGGGCATTCCCTGTTTCTCGATGGGCGTGCGGTAGTCGCGGACAAAGCTTTTGCTGTCGCCCAGCCAGCCGGGCATAAGGAAGTTGAACTGCGCCCACAGCTCACCCAGGTGGTTCTCCAGCGGCGTGCCGGTCAGACACAGGCGTTGATCGGCCTGGATCTGCCCGGCGGCCATGGCCGCCTTGCTGCGCGGGTTCTTGATGTTCTGCGCCTCATCGAGAATCAGCAGGCGGTAGCGGTGCGCATTCAGCGCCTTGAGATCCCGAGGCAGCAGGGCGTAGGTGGTGAGGATGATCTGCTGTTCGCCAATCTGCTTGAACAGCGCCCGGCGCTTGGGCCCATGCAGGGCCAGGACCTTGAGTTGCGGGGTGAAACGGGCGGCTTCGTCCTGCCAGTTGGGGATCAGGCTGGTGGGCATGACGATCAGCGCCGGTTGCTGCAGGCGTCCGGCATTATGCTCGCTGAGGATATGGGCCAGGGTCTGCAGGGTTTTGCCCAGGCCCATGTCGTCGGCCAGCAGGCCGCCCACCTCCAGTTCGGCCAGGGCCTGCATCCAGGCCAGACCCTGCAGTTGATAGGGGCGCAGTTCGGCCTTGAGCCCCTGGGGTGCCGGGCAGCTGGCGCTGTCCAGGCTGTGCAGGCGCTGGGCGAAATCGCGTAGCTGGGCGCCGCCCTGCCAGTGCATGGCCGGCCCCTGTTGCAAAGGGGTCAGGCGCGCGGCGTCCAGACGTGGCAGGCGCAGGCGTTGCCCAGCTTCGTCCGGGTTGCGCAGAAACAGCTCGCCGAGGGTGGCCAGCAACGGCTTGAGGCGTGCCAGGGGCAGGGCCACGCGCTTGTGGCTGTCGGGCAGGCTGACCAGCAGCTCCTCGTCGTCCTCGCGCTTGTTCAGGGCCTCGCCATTGAGCAGCCAGGGTGTGCGGCGAATGGCCTGGAGCAGAATGGGCAACAGGCTCAGGCGCTGGCCGTCCACCTCGATGCCCAGCTCCAGATCGAACCAGCTTTGCTCGGGGTCTTCCTCGACGGTGGCATACCAGTCGTCGATTTTCGCCAGGTTGAACTGGAAGTCCGGTTGCATGCGGATCTGCCAGCCTTCCTCGCGCAGGCGCGGCAATTGCTCACGCACGAAGCGTAACCAGGCCGCGTCGCCGGGGAGTTCATAGGCTTCTCCGGCGCTTTCCGGCAGCGCCTCGCTCTGCCTGAGCGCCACCTGCAGGCCGCTCTGTTCCAGACGCTTGCGCAGGACGGCCTCGGCCGCCGGGTCGCGAACAATGCGCAGGCTCTGGCCTGGGCTCAGGCGCAGCAGCACGTCCTTGCTGTTTCTGCCGCTGACGCTATGGCCCTGGTAGTCGAAGGCCAGCGCGGCGCGATGCTGGGCCTGCTCCTGCATGCGCCCCTTGCGCGCATCGAAATGCACCCGCAACAGGCTGCCCAGGCTCAGCAGCGGTAGCGGCTGCACGCCCTCCAGGCGTTGTTCCTGCAGCGTCTGGCTGGGCGCAATCAGCGGCGACAGGTCGATGCCCTGTTCCTGCTGGCGCTGCAGGGTGAGCAGGGCGCTGGCCACATGCTTGCAGTTGAAACCCACCGGGCAACTGCAGTGGCCGATCACGCTCCAACCACGGCCGTAGGGGTTGAGGGTGATGCGCTGCTGGTAGGTCTGACTGCCCGAGCCACGGCAGCTGGCTACCAGGGTGCTGCCCTTGAGGCTGAGCAGGCGGCTGCGACCCTCGGCGGCATAACCCCGGCCACGGCTGAGGTCGCCGCTACCAAACTCGGCGCGCCAGTCGTCCTCGCGGATATGCAGCAGGTCCAGGGCCATCAGTGGCACCTGGCAGGGTAGTCAGGGTGAGTCGGCATCGCAGCGTCACATATTCAGGGCAGCCGACGATTCTTACATAGGCCGAGCCCGGGTGGGCATTCAACTGCCGAACGTCTTGCGATATTGCCCCGGCGTCACCGCAAAGCTCTGGCGAAAGCGGTTGCTGAAGTGGCTGGCGCTGGCGAAGCCGCAGGCCATCGCCACCTCGCCCAGGGCCAGCGGACTATGCCGCAGCAGGTGCTGGGCGTGGCGCAGGCGCTGGGCCAGCACATAGCGGTGCGGCGGCAGGCCGAAGCTGAGCTGGAACATGCGCGCGAAGTGATACTCGGAGAGTGCGCAGAGGCTGGCCAGCTGGCCCAGGCTCAGGGGCTCGGCCAGGTTGGCCTGGATAAAGTCACGCAGGCGCCGTCGTTGCAGCGGCGCCAGACCACCTTTCAGGCGCAGGCCGTCAGGGCGACCGACCTGATTGAGCAGGGCATGGTTGACCAGCTCATGGGCCAGGCTGCTACCGAGCAGGCGCTCAGCCGGCTCACGCCAGTCCAGGCTGGCGAGCTGACGAAAGCGCCACGCCTGCTGAGCATCGTCGAGGAAGGTGGCCTCGCGCAGTTGCAGCTCCCGGGGTTCGCGATCCAGCAGGTGCACCGCTGCCAGGGCGAACCGCTCCTGGCTGATATAGAGATGGGCCAGCTGGATATCGCCGTTGATCACCCAGGCCGACTGATGCCCGGCCGGCAGGATGCACAGCTTGTCCGGCGCGCCCTTGCTGTGGGGGCTTTCGCGGCGAAAGGTACCGGTGCCGCCGGCCAGGTAGCAGGACAGGGTGTGGTGGCTGGGTGCCTGGTACTCGCGGGCATCATGGCGATTGCTCCACACGGCCGCCGCCAGACCGTCGCCCAGCTCGGCACTGCGTTGCAGGCGGGCGTGGGGCGAGCTGTGCAGGCTCTGGAACACCTGGAGCTGATGGAGTGGCGGCATGGCATTGTCCTCTACGCTTCGATGCTACCGCGCAGACGCTTATCTGCCAGCCCCGGCGGGCAGATAAGCGCAAGATTGTGCAAGGCTCAGGTTTGCAGGCGCAGGATGCGCCAGGCCCCCAGCAGCACCAGCAGGCCCACCAGGCTGCCGATCAGCAGGTCCGGCCAGGCGGCGCCGGTCCACAGCACCAGGCTGCCGGCGATGATGACACCGAGGTTGGCCAGCACGTCGTTGGCGGAGAAGATCCAGCTGGCGCGCATATGCACGCCGCCATGGCGCTGGCCATGAATCAGGTACAGGCAGGCGAGGTTGGCCAGCAGGGCGAGCAGGCCGACGCCGATCATCAGCCAAGATTGCGGCTCGCTGCCATACAGCCAGCGCCGCGCCACTTCGGCCAGCAGCAACAGCGCCAGCAGGCCCTGTACCAGCCCGGCCAGGCGCGCCGCGCCGAGCTGCCGCCTGGCGGCCTGGCCCACCGCCAGCAGGGCCACGCCATACACCGCCGCATCGGCGAACATATCCAGGGAGTCGGCGATCAGCCCGGCAGACTGGGCCAGCAGGCCCATGGTCAGTTCCAGCACAAACATCAGGGCGTTGATCAGCAGCAGGGCGTGCAGCACCCGGCGTTGTCTGGCCGTATCCGTTGTGTCGACCTGGCTGTCCTGGTTGGGGCGGGTGTCGAGCAGCTCGGCGCCCAGGTTGAGGCTGGCCAGGCGGGCCGCGACCGGGGCAATATCCTGGTCGTGCAGCACCTGCAGCTGGCGCTTGCCGAGATCGAACAGCAGCCCACGTACCTCGCCCATGGGCTCCAGGGCCATGCGCACCAGGCGCTCCTCGGCCATGCAGTCCATGGCCTTGACGCGAAAGTGGCTGACCCAGGCCGCCGTGCCCACTGCGGTCGGGTCTGAGGGTGGCATGGGCGTTTGCCCGCAGCCGCTGGAGCAGTGACAGTCGCTCATCGTCTTAACCCGGGAGTGTCTTCCCGTCCTCGTACCAGCCCCTGCTTTTATTGATCAGGCTGACCAGCCAGAGCATCACCGGCACCTCGATCAGCACGCCGACCACCGTGGCCAGCGCCGCACCGGAGTTGAAACCGTACAAGGCGATGGCCACCGCCACCGCCAGCTCAAAGAAGTTCGAGGCGCCGATCATCGCCGCAGCCCCGGCCACATCGTGGCGCACCCTGAGTTGGCGGCACAGCCAGTAGCCCAGGGCGGCGATCAGCAGGGTCTGCAGCAGGATCGGTACGGCCAGCATCGCGATGATCAGCGGCTGCGCGACCAGGGTCTGACCCTGGAAGGAGAACAGCAGCACCAGGGTGGCCAGCAGGGCGAGGATGGAGAACGGCCCAATCCGTGTCAGCGCCGCCTGCAAGGCGGCATCGCCGCGGCGCAGCAGGCGCGCACGGATAAATTGCGCAATCGCCAGGGGGATGACGATATACATCACCACCGACAGCAGCAGGGTGGCCCAGGGCACCGGGATCGACGACACGCCCAGCAGCAGGGCGACG
>JBFHPI010000047.1:0-12358 GCA_041592855.1 Pseudomonas sp. | reverse complement strand
CTGATCCCATCCCGAACTCAGTAGTGAAACGATGCATCGCCGATGGTAGTGTGGGGTCTCCCCATGTGAGAGTAGGTCATCGTCAAGCACCTACACCAAAACCCCCGATCAGGAAACTGGTCGGGGGTTTTACTTTGCGTGGAAAATAGTGCGACTGACGCGTTTTCGCGTCGATCAGTCGCTTTCTATTTAGCACTCCTGGCAAAAGGGTTATAGGCTCAAGACATGCTTATCGCAGTCGATAAGGCTTAAGAGCGTCGTGGCCTTGCGTTCGCTACCGGGGAGTTGCTCTATGCGCTGGTTTGCTGACCTACGTATCGCTTACAAGATTGCCATTGCTCCGCTTGTGCTGTGCATGCTGCTGATTGTGTTGGGCTTGGTGTCGTCGCTGTCCTTGCGCAATATCGCCGATCGGGTTGAGGTGGTCACTCGGGATTTGGGGCCGAGTATCGACTGGGTGGCTCAGGTTAGCGATAACATGGCGCGCCTACAGCTGTCGGTCAGTCAATATGCGCGCACCGGTGAAGCGGCATCGGAAATACTGTTTGGCGAGCTGGACGGTCGTTTGCGCGAAGCTTTGCAAGAAACGGCTGCACGCTTGCATGAGCCAGAACAGCAGGATCTGCTGAAATCGATGCAGCAATTGCATGGGCAGTACAGTGGCCTGTTCCGTGAACAGCTGGTGCCTTTAAGCCAGCAGCGTCAGGCCATAATCAGTGGCGAATTGAGCGAGCATGGACCGGCGATTGAGCAGGTGTTGTCCGCGGTACTTAGCAATGCCCAGCAAAGCTTCAATCTTGATGCGGTTTTCTATGCCAGCGCTGCCATGCGCCACTTGCTGTTAGGTAGCCAGTACCTTTATCAGTTTTTGCAGGAGCACCAGGATACTCAGGTCAAGGCCTTTTCTCGTGAGCTGGATAACGCCAAGAGCATGATCAGTGTGCTGCGTGATCGCAGCAGCAGTGAACGCTTGACTGCCCAGTTGACGCAGGCTTTAGACAGCCTGGAACGCTACAAGAGCGCAGCAGCCCAGGTAGTGGAGCTGGTCAATCAGCGCAATGCCACCTTGCAGCAAATGGATCGCATTGACCCGCAGATTGCGGATCTTGCTCGTCGTCTGCAACAGCACCTGATGACGGGTATGCAGGCGGCCGCTCAGGCGGCCGACACCACGGTATTACAGGTCAATCGGTTACTATGGAGCTTATTGCTGGCCGCGTTGTTGTTCGGAGCCTTGCTCGCCTACGGTGTGGGGCGGGCTCTGGTGCAGGGCATCAGCCAGATTAATCTCATGCTGCAGGACATGGCTGACGGTGAGGGTGATCTAACCAAGCGTCTACCGGTGCGTGGGCGCGATGATCTGGGGCAGCTGGCCAATAGCTTTAATACCTTTGTCGAGAAAATTCGGGCGACAGTGTCCGAGGTCGCACTGGCTGCTCACACGTTGGAGAAGGCTGGTGAGGACTTGCAGCAGTCCGCTCAGCGTGCCCATCAGGATGTGGAGCAGCAGCGCGATGAGAGTGCGCAGATTGCTTCGGCAATGATTCAGATGGCTGCCAGCGCCCAGGAGATGGCCCAGGGAGCGGCGCATGGTCAGCAACTGTCACGTGATACGCGCGCAGCGGCGGATGAAGGGTTGGGTTGTGTCGAAGGTAATCGCCAGGCCATGCAAAGCCTGACCGAAAAGGTCGCGCGTCTGGCTGAGGTCATCGAATCCCTTAGTGCCGACAGTGAGCGTATCGGTTCGGTTTTAGCCGTTATCGGCTCGATTGCCGAGCAGACCAATTTGCTCGCACTCAATGCGGCTATTGAGGCCGCGCGAGCCGGTGATCAGGGCCGTGGTTTTGCCGTGGTGGCTGATGAAGTGCGGAGTCTGGCGCAGCGTACACAGGCCTCTACCGAGGAAATTCAGGAGATCATTCAGGCCTTGCAGCGGCGCAGCCAGTCGTCCATTGAAATGATGGGGGAGAGTCGTCAGGCAGTAGCGTTGGCGCACGGCAGTGCCGAGCAAACCAGTCAGTCCTTGCAGCGTATTACTCAGGCAGTTGATGCCATCGACCAGAGTATCCAGCAGATGGTTGCTGCCGCTGGAGAGCAAGCCAAGGTGGCGGAAGATGTCGGGGCGGGTGTGGTGCGCGCCAACAGGATCAGCGAAGACACCTACACGACTGTGGAGCAAACCCGAGCCGCGGCCCAGAGTATTCGTGAGCTGGAAAGCCAGTTGAGCCATCTGATTGAGCAGTTCCAGACCTGAAGGCCATTGCTGTTGGTCGTGCAGCGTCAAACATCAAATTATAAGAATGCGACATGTACGGGTATTGACCCGACGCCATGACCGGCATGGCTCGCGGGGTGATGGCCCTTGCATTAAGGTGCGCGGCTTACTCAGCGCAGGCCCCACAAGGGTGAGTGGCGCTGGCGTGAGCGGCCTGTGACCCTGCAGGCCCGTCTCGGTCATAAGCCGGGAAACACGGCCCCTTCAAGACTTTCTGCTTTGGTACTGCTTTTCCATGAATGCGTTGAAACGACCGGATATCCTGGCCCTCGGTTTTATGACTTTTGCCCTGTTTCTCGGGGCTGGCAATATCATCTTCCCCCCTAGCGCAGGTCTGGCCGCCGGTGGAAATATTGGCCCGGCCGCGCTGGGCTTTCTGCTGACCGGCGTTGGTCTGCCGCTGTTGACCATTGTCGCGCTGGCCAGGGTAGGGGGTGGCATGGCGCAACTGACTGCACCCTTGGGCAAAGGCGCTGGCGTGCTCTTTGCAGTGGCAGTTTATCTGGCCATTGGTCCGTTGTTTGCCACGCCACGTACGGCGGTGGTGTCCTTTGAAATGGGCGTGGCGCCTTTCATTGGCAACAGTGCGACATCCTTGCTGATCTACACCCTGGCGTTTTTTGCCGCGGTGCTTTTTCTGGCTCTCAATCCTGGGCAACTGGTGGATCGCGTCGGCAAGTTCATCACCCCGGTGTTGCTGGCGGCCTTGCTGGTATTGGGGGGCGCAGCTGTCTTGCTGCCGGCGGGAGAAATTGGTCAGGTGGCAGGGGATTATCAGGCAGCGCCCTTTGTTCAGGGCTTTCTGCAGGGCTACTTGACCATGGATACCCTGGGCGCACTGGTGTTCGGTATTGTGATCGCCACAGCTATTCGTGACCGTGGTGTAAACGACACGGCTTTAGTTACTCGTTATTCGATGATTGCCGGTCTGATTGCAGCTGTAGGGCTGTCGCTGGTCTATCTGGCGCTCTTCTATCTTGGCGCGACCAGTCAGGGGATTGCTGGTGAGGCGCAGAACGGCGTACAGATACTCACCGCGTATGTGCAACACACCTTCGGTACTGCGGGTAGTCTGCTGCTGGCAGTAGTGATTACCCTGGCCTGCCTGACTACCGCAGTGGGGCTGCTTACGGCCTGCGGAGAATTCTTCAGTAAGCTGTTGCCGTTGTCCTATCGTGCGGTGGTAGTGGCCTTCGGCCTGTTCAGCCTGTTGGTGGCCAATCAGGGCTTGACCCAGTTGATCAGCTTTTCCATTCCGGTCTTGGTTGGCCTCTACCCCTTGGCGATTGTCTTGGTGGGTCTGAGTCTGCTGGATGGTTTTTGGCTGTCGCCTGCGCGGATATTCCGGCCCGTGCTGGCGGTTACCCTGGTCTTCGGCCTGGTTGACGGCCTCGCAGCTGCCGGTTGGGGAGACTGGGTGCCGGCTGTTTTCAGTCAATTGCCATTGGCTGATCAAAGCCTGGGCTGGGTGTTGCCAGTACTGGTGACATTGTTGCTGACAGTGATTGCAGATCGTGCCCTGGGGGTTAACAAGGCGGCAGTCGCTTGAATCAATATCCACCAAAAGCCCGTATCCATTGATGCGGACTTTTTCGTTCCTTGCTCGTCAACTCAGGGTTCGGACCGCCAGGCCGGGAAAATCGGTGATGATGCTGTCGGCGCCAAAGTCGGCCAGTCGACGCATCAGGGCGGGTTCGTTGACAGTCCAAACGGAGACATGCAGGCCCTGTTTCTGTGCCTTGAGCAGACGTTCAGGGGTACATAGGGTCCAGTTCAGCACTAGCAGCTGACAGTCGTAATGCCTGGCGACCTTGAGCGGGTCGAGCCAGGCGTACTCGGCGACCAGGCCACGCTGTAGATGTGGTGCGAGTTGCTGGGCGGCGCGCAGCACATCCCGCGAGCTCGAGGTGATGCATACCTTCTGTTCCAGACCGTGCCTTTTGACTAACGTATCGATGGCCTCAACCAGCTGCACTGATCGGGCTTTCGAGGCGCTTTTGACTTCTATCTGCCAGTGCTCGAAAGCGCACTGCTCGAAGAGTTCGCTCAGGCGTGGAATCAGGCAGGGTTGGTGCCAGCCTGGGCCGTTCTGCCGAGCGTCATAGCGCACCAGCTCGGCAGCATCGTGTTCGATGACTTTGCCCCGCAGGCCAGTGGTGCGTTTTAGGGTTGGGTCGTGGATCACCATCAACTCGCCATCGCGCGACAGGTGCAGATCCAGCTCACAGCGTGTCACGCCGTGTGCAAGGCAGCGTTGGAAGCTGGTAAGTGTATTTTCCGGGGCTTCGCCCTTGGCGCCGCGATGGCCATAAATAAGCGTCACGGTTGCTCCTTAAGAGATTCCAGGTAGCGCGGCTGGTGATGGCGCACGCTATTGATGACATGATCATGTTCGAAATAGACGCTGAATTCGCGGTAATCCCAGCGAGTGATGGGCGGTTGGCCCACAGCTGGGTGCTCCTCGTCGGCCAGTCCGAAGCGCTCCAGCACGGCGCGTTTTGACTCGCCCAGCTGAGGGAGAGGGGCTAAGGCGGCCGCGCGACCTTGTTCGCCAATCGGGATGATGAGGGTGTCGGCCAGCAGTGGCAGAGGTAGGAGCAAGACAAGCAATAGCAGCGGTGCGGGCATGGTTCAGGCTTCCAGCGTCAAGGTTGTTCGCGTGCCTGGCGGCGTTCCAGGGCCTGGCGCTGGAGAAGATGCCGGGCCAGCAACTGACGCTGGGCATCGGTCAGGGATTCGAACTCGGTGCCGATTTCAAATTGCTCGCCGCGTGGCCGGCAATGCACAACCTTGGCGCGCAGCAAAAGGCCCAGAGCCTGGGGCATCAGCACCAATTTCAGCCCTAGGTGGCTACCGCTGGGTACGGGTTGGCTGTTGTTAAAGCTAACTCCACCCTCGGACAGGCTGACCCTGCGCGGGGCGCCAATATCACGTAGCAGGCTCTGCGCCAGTGCCTGGCCAAGCAGGTCGATGCGCTTGTTGATGACCTTTAGATAATTGGCCAGGGTGCGATCCCGTTCGCTGATATGCCGCAGCAGGTGCTGCGACTCGAAGTCCATCAGGTGCAAGTCGCTGAGCAGATTGAACAGCGGGGAGCTGTCGTGAAGCTCATCACTGGCCAGTGCCTCGGCACCAGACAGCAGGCTGAATTCCAGTGCGATCGTATCCTCGATACGATAGTATTCGCGGCGGTCATCTTCATCTTGAGTCGGCATGGCGAACCCATGGCAGCAGTGATTGTCAGAGTGTAAGGCTGCACGCCACGACCCGCCACAAGGACGTTTCTTTTTCCCTCGAACCAGCCCCGACATGTTCAGACCTTTGTTTGCGTTTATCGGCATGCGCTACACCCGTGCCAAACGTCGTAACCACTTCGTTTCCTTTATATCCCTGACCTCGATGATCGGGCTGGCACTGGGTGTGCTGGTGATGATTCTGGTGCTGTCGGTGATGAATGGTTTCGACCACGAAATGCGTACCCGGGTGCTGGGTATGGTGCCCCATGCCACGTTGGAGAGCGCCACCCCGATCAATGACTGGCGGCGCTTGGCCGGCCAGGTCCAGGGCGACCCGCAGGTGTTGGCGGTAGCCCCGTTCAGCCAGATGCAGGGCCTGCTGACCCATGCAGGCAAGGTGCAGAAGGTGTTGATCAATGCCGTGGACCCCAATGAAGAGGTCAAGGTATCGATCATTGCCGACTTCTTTCGCCAGGGGCAGTTGAGTGATCTGCAACCCGGCGAGTTCGGCATTGTGCTGGGTGATCGCGCGGCCGAAAAACTGGGGGTCGGGTTGGGTGAAAAAATTACCTTTGTCGCGCCGGAAGTGACGGTGACGCCAGCGGGTATGTTTCCTCGCCTCAAGCGATTTACCGTGGTGGGCATCTTCCATGTCGGCGCCGGTGAGGTGGATGGGCATCTGGCCCTCACTCATGTCCAGGACCTGGCCCGCCTGCAGCGCTGGCGGGCCGATCAGGTGCAGGGCCTGCGCCTGAAATTCGCCGATCTGTTTCAGGCCCCGCGCATCTCCTGGGAGCTGGCCCAGCGCCTGGATCAGGGTGATTACTATGCCCGCGACTGGACCCGCAGCCATGGCAACCTCTATCAGGCTATTCGCATGGAAAAGGCCATGATCGGCCTGTTGTTGCTGCTGATTGTGGCGGTGGCCGCCTTCAATATCATCTCCACCCTGGTGATGGTGGTGAACGACAAGAAGGGCGACATCGCCATTCTGCGTACCCTGGGGGCAACGCCGCGGCAGATCATGGCGATTTTTATGGTGCAAGGCACGGTGATCGGTGTATTCGGCACCGCCATCGGTGCGGCCCTGGGTATCTGGGCGGCCTTGAATGTCAGCAGCGCCATCGCCGCCCTGGAGCGGCTGCTGGGCATCCAGTTCCTGAATGCTGATGTGTACTTTATCGACTACATCCCCTCGCAATTGATGGTGCAGGACGTGCTGCTGGTTTGCAGTGCGGCCCTGCTGCTGAGTTTTCTCGCCACCCTTTATCCGGCCTGGCGCGCGGCCCGTACCCAGCCCGCAGAGGCGCTACGTTATGAGTGATCCGCTAATGCAAAACAACGCTGTGTTGAGTTGTCGCAACCTCGGCAAAAGTTATGAGGAAGGCCCGCAGTCGGTGGTGGTGCTGGACGATCTGCAGCTGGAGCTGCAGCCCGGGGAGCGGGTCGCTATCGTCGGCAGCTCGGGCTCGGGCAAGAGTACCCTGCTTAATATGCTCGGCGGCCTGGATACCCCCAGCAGCGGCAGTGTATGGCTGGCCGGGGAAGAGCTGTCTGCGCTCAATGAGCGCGAGCGCGGCTTATTGCGCAACCGCGCCCTGGGGTTCGTCTACCAGTTCCATCATCTGCTGCCAGAGTTCACCGCGCTGGAGAACGTATGCATGCCGCTGCTGATCGGCAAAACCGCCATCAGTGAGGCTCGCCAGCGGGCCACGGCTTTGCTGGAGAGGGTGGGGCTGGGACATCGCCTGGCGCACAAGCCGGCCGAGCTGTCCGGTGGAGAGCGCCAGCGGGTGGCCATTGCCCGGGCTCTGGTCAATCGTCCGGGCCTGGTCCTGCTCGATGAGCCCACCGGCAACCTGGATCATCACACGGCCCAGGGCATCCAGGAGTTGATGAAGGAGCTCAGCAGCTCCTCACAAACGGCCTTTCTCGTGGTGACTCACGACATGGCTCTGGCCCGGCAGATGGACCGTGTGTTGCATCTGCAGGACGGCAAGCTGGTGAGTATCTGATGTTTCGTCCGCTCAGCCTGTTTATCGGTATTCGCTATACCGGCGCCAAGCGGCGCAATCATTTTATTTCCTTTATCTCCATGACCTCCATGATCGGTCTGGCCTTGGGCGTGCTGGCCATGATTCTGGTGCTGTCGGTGATGAATGGTTTCCAGAAGGAAATGAGCACGCGCATCCTCGGCATGGTGCCCCATGCCAGTATCTCCGGCGTACAGGCGCTGGATAACTGGCAAACAGTGGCCGATGCCTCGCGCAAACATCCGCAGGTGGTCGCCGCGGTTCCCTTTGCCGAGCTGGAGGGCATGCTGTCCTATCGCGGTGCCATGCAACCGGTGCAGTTGCAGGGCATTGAGCCCGCTATGGAAAGCCAGGTATCGATTATTGGTGAGCACTTGCAGCAAGGGCGTCTGAGCGATTTGCGCGCGGGCGAGTTTGGCGTGGTGATTGGCGAGATCACGGCGCGGCGTTTTCAGTTGCGGGTTGGCGACAAGCTGGCGCTGATCGTGCCGGAGCTGAGCAGTGTGCCCGGTGGTATCAGCCCGCGCATGCAGCGCCTGAATGTGGTGGGCATCTTCAAGGTTGGCGCCGAACTGGACAGCTCCCTGGCGCTGATCCATGTGGCGGATGCCGCGCATATCCAGCGTCTGCAAGTAGGGCAGGTGCCGAGTGTGCGCCTGAAACTACGCGATCTGTACCAGGCGCCCCAGGTGGCGACAAGTGTTGCCGCAAGCCTGGGTGAGGGGTACCACAGCAGCGACTGGACCCTGACCCAGGGCAGTCTGTTCAGCGCGATGAAGATGGAAAAGACCATGATCGGCCTGCTGCTGCTGCTGATCGTCGCAGTGGCGGCGTTCAATATCATCGCCACCCTGATCATGGTGGTGGCCGACAAAGGAGGTGATATCGCCATCCTGCGCACGCTTGGTGCGACGCCGCGGCAGATCATGGGTATCTTTATGGTGCAGGGTACGGTGATCGGGGTGATTGGCACGCTGATCGGCGCGCTGCTGGGTATTCTCGCCGCACTCAATGTCAGCGAGCTGGTGGGCTGGATCGAGCGCATCAGCGGTCAGCAAGTGATGAGCTCGGACGTCTACTTCATCAGTAACCTGCCGTCGCAACTGCTGCTCTCGGATGTGCTGCTGATCTGCTCGGCGGCATTTGGCCTGAGCTTTCTCGCGACCCTCTATCCGGCATGGCGCGCGGCCCAGGTGCAGCCGGCTGAGGCCTTGCGTTACGAATAAGCTGCTAGGCTGGTGACAGCAACAGCTGTCGGGTGTCATAAAAAAGCCATCATTTGATGGCTTTTTCGTTTTAGCGCGGCTGGTCGCGTTTGCGTCGTTTTTCCTGGCGCTTGCGCCAGTTATGCCTGACCCACCAGTGCCAGTAGGCGTTGGTGGCAAAGTAGCCGATGATCGCCAGCACGATGGCCAGCACCAGCGAACCCAGATACAGAGGTTGCCAGTGGGTCTGTAGCATTTGACCGATCCAGCTGAGGTTGATGTGCTCCGGCATTTGCATGGCCGGGGTGCTCATCAGCCAGGCGCCGAGCTTGTAGTTGCAGTAGAACACCGCAGGCATGGTCACCGGGTTGGTCAACCATACCAGTCCCACGGAAATCGGCAGATTGGCCCGTGCCGGTATGGCGATGATGGCGGCGGCAAGCATCTGCATGGGCATGGGGATCATGGCCCAGAACAGGCCGATGGCCATGGCGCGGGAGACAGAGTGGCGGTTGAGGTGCCAGAGGTTGGGGTCGTGAATCAAGGCCCCGAGAAAACGCAGAGACTGATTGTCCTTGATGCGCTGCGGGTTGGGCATGTAGCGCTTGAATAAACGACGCGGCATGAAGAGTCTCTGGCGGATAAAAGCGCCGATATTATGCACAGTTTATAGCCGGGCTGCTTTTACACTTTGTGTCAGCAAATAAGTCCGCGGCACGGGGTAAGGGCTGCAGAGAGACGCAAGGAGTGTGTCGATGCCCATAGGGATGGTGGCGTTATTGGCCGGGTTGCTGTTGCTGCGCTGGTTGCCGCAGCTGCCGCCGACCTGGCTGCTGTATGGCATGGTTCTGCTCGGGCTGCTGCTGTTGCCTTGGCGGATGTACTGGCTGGGGCTGTTTGTGCTGGGGCTGAGCTGGGCCTGCCTGTCGGCCCAGTGGGCACTGGACGACCGGCTGGAGCCGGAACTGGATGGACGAACCCTGTGGCTGCAAGGACAGGTGGTGGGCCTGCCCGAGGTGGGGCAGGGCGTGGTGCGCTTTCGGCTGCAGGGCGCTCAATCGCGCCGCGCCGAATTGCCTGCTCATCTGCGACTGGCCTGGTATGGCGGGCCAACTGTGCGGGCCGGAGAAAGCTGGCGTCTGGCCGTGCGCCTCAAGCGCCCCCATGGCCTGGTCAACCCGCAGGCCTTTGACTATGAAGCCTGGCTGCTGGCCCAGCGTATTGGCGCCACCGGTACGGTAAAAAGTGGCGAACGACTCAGCGCGGCAAGCGGTACGAGTGCCTGGCGTGATCGGCTACGCCAGCAGCTGCTGGCGACCCCGGCCCAGGGTCGCGAGGGCGCCCTGGCGGCACTGGTGGTGGGCGATGGCTCGGGGTTGTCCAACGCCGATTGGCGGGTGCTGCAAAACACCGGCACGGTGCACCTGATGGTGATTTCTGGCCAGCATATCGGCCTGTTGGCGGGTTTGCTCTATGGCCTGGTGGCCGCGCTGGCTCGCTTGGGCTACTGGCCGCGGCAGTGGCCGTGGTTGCCTTTTGCCTGTGCGCTGGCCTTGACGGGCGCGCTGGGTTACGGGTGGCTGGCAGGTTTTCAGGTGCCGGTGCAACGGGCCTGCGTAATGGTCGCGCTGGTACTGCTGTGGCGTTGGCGCTTTCGTCATCTCGGCGTGTGGTTACCCTTGGGTGTGGCCATGCTCCTGGTGTTGTTGCTGGAGCCTCTGGCCAGCCTGCAGCCGGGGTTCTGGCTGTCCTTCGGGGCCGTGGCCTGGCTGATCCTGATCTTTGCCGGGCGCCTGGGCACCTGGTCCTGGTGGCGTAGCTTGGGCCGGGCGCAGTGGGCCATGGCGGTGGGTTTGCTACCGCTGCTGCTGGCGTTGGGGCTGCCGCTCAGCGCCAGCGGGCCGCTGGCCAATCTGCTGGCTGTGCCGCTGGTAGGGTTGTTGGTGGTACCTCTGGCGCTGCTGGGTACGTTATTGCTGCCTCTGCCCTGGCTGGGTGGCGCATTGCTGTGGTCGGCGGGTGCCTTGCTGGATCTGTTGTTTATGGCGTTGGGGCAGCTGTCCACCTGGCTGCCGGCCTGGTTACCGAGCCATCTGCCGCTATGGGGCTGGGGGCTGGTTTTGCTGGGCGCGTTTCTGATCCTGCTGCCGCCGGGCATCCCCCTGCGCAGCTTGGGGTTGATTCTGTTATTGCCACTGTTCTTTACTACGCAGGAGCGTCCACCCCATGGCCATGCGCAGCTGTGGATGCTGGATGTGGGGCAGGGCTTGGCGCTCCTGCTACGTACCCATCAGCATGATCTGCTGTATGACACTGGCCCGCGCTTTGGCGATTTCGATACGGGCGAGCGGATCGTATGGCCCTCCTTGCGGGCTCTGGGCGTCAACAAGCTTGATCTGATGCTGCTCAGTCATGCCGACAACGATCATGCTGGCGGGGCAAAGGCCCTGCAGAGGCTGCTGCCGGTGCTGCGGGTTATGAGTGGTGAGCCACTGCGATTGCCTGCCAGCCTGCAGGCCGAGCCCTGCACACCGCGCCAATGGCAATGGGATGGCGTGAGTTTTACTACCTGGCAATGGTCCGAGGCCCAGAACGGCAACCAGGCTTCCTGCGTGCTGCGAGTCGAGGCAGGCGGGGAGGTGCTGCTGTTGACCGGGGATATTGACACCCCAGCCGAGCACGCCCTGCTGGCCAGTGATCTACCGCTGCAGGCGCGCTGGTTGCTGGCGCCGCACCACGGCAGTCGCACATCTTCTTCCCACGCGCTGCTGCAAAGCGTGGCTCCCGAGGCGATTTTGCTCAGTCGTGGGCGGCACAATGGGTTTGGTCATCCGGCTCCCGAGGTAGTGGCGCGCTATCGGGCGTTGGGTGTGCAGGTTTACGACAGTGCCGAACGGGGCGCCGTGCACATCCGCCTGGGGGCCTTCGAGCAAGCGCAGGCTTTGCGTGACCACGCACGTTTTTGGCGGGAAAAATGAGCCTCCGGGCGGTCGGCGAGGGCACCACCCTATGCTAGAGTGACGCCACTTTTGTGAGGGGGATTTGCCACCGTGTGGGAACTGGTCAAAGCTGGCGGCTGGATGATGCTGCCGATAATTCTCTGTTCAATCGCCGCTGCCGGCATCGTCGCCGAGCGCCTGTGGACCCTGCGCCCCAGCCGTATCACCCCGCCCAATCTGCTGGGCCAGGTGTGGCGCTGGATCAAGGACAAGAAGCTGAATAACCAGAAGCTCAAGGAGCTGCGCGGTAACTCGCCCCTGGGCGAGATCCTGGCTGCGGGTCTGGCCAATTCCAAGCACGGCCGCGAGATCATGAAAGAATGCATCGAGGAGGCGGCTGCCCGGGTTATCCATGATCTGGAGCGTTATCTCAACGCCCTCGGCACCATCGCCGGCATTGCCCCGTTGCTGGGTCTGCTCGGCACCGTGTTGGGCATGATCGAGATTTTCAGCTCCTTTATGGGCTCGGGTATGGCCAATGCACCGATGCTTGCCGGGGGCATTTCCAAGGCCCTGATCACAACCGCCGCCGGCCTGATGGTGGCGATTCCGGCGTTGTTCTTCCATCGCTACCTGCAGCGCCGCATCGATGAGCTGGTGGTGGGCATGG
>JBFHPI010000046.1:0-12498 GCA_041592855.1 Pseudomonas sp. | reverse complement strand
GCCTTTCCCACCAGTGCCTTTCCGCCGGCGGCCTATATCGCCCTGGGGCATATCCACCGGCCGCAGAAGGTCGGCGGCCTGGAGCATATCCGCTACTGCGGCTCGCCGATTGCCCTGAGCTTCGATGAGGCCAAACAGCAGAAGGAAGTGCTGCTGGTGGACTTTGATGGCAGTGGCTTGCGCCAGATCAGCGCGCTGCCGGTGCCGCGTTTTCAGCCGCTGCTGTCGCTACGCGGCTCGCTTAAAGAACTGGAAAGCGCGATTCAGGAGGCAGCCAGCCAGGGCAGCGACGCACAGCCGGTATGGCTGGAGGTGCTGGTGGGCTGCGACGATTACCTGAGCGACCTGCAGCCGCGTATCGCCGCGCTGTGCGAGGGCCTGCCGGTGGAAGTGCTGCGTATCCGTCGCGAGCGCGGCAATGCAGTGGCCGGCCTGCAGGGCCAGGCCAGGGAAACCCTGGATGAATTGAGCGTGGAGGAGGTGTTCGCCCAGCGTCTCAGCAGCGAAAGCCTCGATGAGGCCGAGCAGGCGCGCCTGCTGGGGCTGTATCAGCAGGTGGTGAGTGAACTGCGCGAGGGTGAGGCATGAAAATCCTTAGCCTGCGCCTGAAAAACCTTAATTCGCTCAAGGGCGAGTGGAAGATCGATTTCACCGCTGAACCCTTCAAGGACAACGGCCTGTTCGCCATCACCGGGCCGACCGGGGCGGGCAAGACCACGCTGCTGGATGCCATCTGCCTGGCCCTGTATCACCGCACACCGCGCATGAGCACGGTGTCGGCCAGCGCCAATGAATTGATGAGCCGGCACACCGCCGACTGCCTGGCCGAGGTCGAGTTCGAGGTCAAGGGGGTGGCCTATCGCGCCTTCTGGAGTCAGCGTCGCGCCCGTGACAAGGCCGATGGTGCGCTGCAGGCGCCCAAGGTGGAACTGGCCGCTGCCGACGGGCAGATCATCACCGACAAGATCAATGAAAAGCTGCGCGAAACCGAACGCCTCACGGGCCTGGATTTCGAGCGCTTTACCAAGTCCATGCTGTTGGCCCAGGGCGGTTTCGCCGCCTTTCTTGAGGCCAACGCCAACCAGCGCGCCGAACTGCTGGAGGAGCTGACCGGCACCGATATCTATGGGCAGATTTCTCAGCGGGTGTTCGAGCAGACCCGCGAAGCGAAAAGCGCCCTCGATCAGCTGCGCGCCAGGGCCGAAGGGGTCGAGCTGCTTAGCGACGAGCAGCGCGCCGAGTTGCAGGCCCAGGCCGAGCAGCTTGCAGTGGAGGAAGCCGCCCTCGGCGCACAGCAAGCCGAATTGCAGCGTCAACGTCGCTGGTGTGAGGACCTGATCAAGGCCCAGACCCAGTTGCACGCCAGCCAGCAGGCCGAGCAGCTGGCGCAGCATGAGTTGCAGCAAGCCCAGCCACAGCTGGCGCAACTGGCCGCCAGCGAGCCGGCCCTGCGTTTGCAACCGTTGCACCATGACTGGCAGCAGGCCCGGCAGAACCTGGCGCAGACCGAGCAGGCGCTGCAGGAAAATACCGCCGCACAGCACCAGGTTGAGCAGGCCATTGCCGAGCACAGCTGGCAGGCTCGCGAGCTCAGCGCGATGCTGCTTGCCCATTGCCAGGCGCAGCGCCAGCAGTTGGCCGAGCACCTGCAGCAGGTGCAGCAGCAATTGGCCGCGCAGCCGCAACATGGTCGTCTGGGCGAGCAACTGGGCAGTTGGAGCGAGCAACTCAAGGCGCGCCAGCAGTTGGCCGAGGAAATCGCCCAGCTGCAACAGAGCCAACAGCAACTGCAAGCAACCATCGCCGCCCTGCAGGCGCAACTTGGCCAGCAGAACGAGCAGCTTGGCGTCGAACAGCTTCGTCTGCAGCAGGCCCGCGAGCAGGAAAACGCCGCCCAGCAGCAACAGCAGGCACTGCTGGCCGGGCGCAGCCAGGCGGTCTTGCGTGAGCGCTGGCAGCAGCTGCATCTCCAGGGCAGTGTGCTGACCCAGTTGGGTGAATTGGCCGTGGCCCGGGAGCGCCTGGCGGCCGAACAGACCGAGTTGGTCAGCGCCCTGACGCTGTTGCGCACGCAGCATCAGGCCAAGGGCGCCGAGGTGGCGCAGTTGCGCCTGCGCTACAAGGACCTGCAGCAACAGGTGCAGGCCCAGGAAAAACTGCTGGAGCAGGAACAGCGCATTCAGGCCCTGGAAACCCATCGCGCCCAGTTGCAACCTGGTGAGGCTTGCCCGTTGTGCGGCTCCGAATCGCACCCGGCGATCAGCGCCTACCAGGCCCTGGATGTGTCAGCGACCAAGGCGCTGCTCAACAGCAAACGCAACGAGCTGGAAGCCCTGACCGAACAAGGTCGGCAGCTGGCCGGCGAGCTGGAAAAGCTCGCCGCGCGCCTGGAGCAGCAACAGCAGCAGTTTGAACGTGGTCAACAGACCCAGATCGAGCAAGGCGAACGCTGGCAGGCGCTTAACGCCCAGCTGGAAAATCCGCTGATCGATGCAACTGGGCTGGCTGAGCAACAGGCGCAACAGGGCGTTGAGCTGCAACACCTGCAGCAGAGTCTCGAGCAACTGCAACAGCTTAATACCGTCCTTGAGCAGTGCCAGCAGGCGCGGCTGGGTTTGCAGCAGCTATGCAGCGAGCTGGAACAGCAGCAGGCGATTGATCGCCTGCAACTGCAGCAGCGCCAGGAGCAGGCGGTTCAAGGCCAGTTACGTCTGCAGCAACTGCAAGCGACTGCCGAGGAGCGCACTCAACGCCTGAGTCAGGCCCTGGCCGAGTTCGGCTATCCGCTGCCGGGCGATGCGGGTGCCTGGCTCGCCGAGCGCCAAACAGAGTGGCAACGCTGGCAGCACAATCAGCAGTACAGTCTGGATTTGCAGCGCCAGCTCAGCGAGCTGGAGCCTGGCGTGCAGGCTGTCGTGCAGCAGGCTCAACTCTGGCAGCAGCGCTGGACTGTGCTGGGGCTGGCCGACCAGTCGACCTTGGCCAGGCCCGCCGATGTGCCGGCGGCCTTGCAACAGGCGCAGGCTCAACTGGAAGAGGCTCAGCGCCGTCAGCAGCAGCTGGCCGGCAGCCGCCAGGCCCTGGCCAGCCGTCTGCAGGAAGAACAGGCGCGTCTGCAACAGGCCGAGCAGCAGTGGTCGGCGGCGCTGGCCACCAGCCCCTTTGATGATGAGGCCGCTTATCGGGCCGCCCTGTTGGATGAGGCGCAGCGCGCCGCCTTGCAGCAATTACGTCAGCGCCTGGACAAGGCCCTGAGTGATGCCCAGGCCCTGGCCAGTGCCGCGGCGCAGCAGTTGGCCGCCCTGCAGGCCTCTGCGGCCACCGGTCTTGGCCTGGCGCAGCTGGATGAACAGCTGCTGGCCCTCGGCGCCCAGCTCAAAACCCTGAGTGAGCGCCAGGGCGAAATCCGTGCCCAACTGCAGGGTGATGATGCGCGCAGGCTCGGTCAGCAAAGCCTGTTTGCCGCGATCAGCGCCCAGCAGGGTGACTACGATCTGTGGCAGCAACTCAACAGCCTGATCGGTTCGGCCGATGGCGCCAAGTACCGCAAGTTCGCCCAGGGTCTGACCCTGGATCATCTGGTTTACCTGGCCAATCAGCAACTCGAACGCCTGCACGGGCGTTATCAGTTGGCGCGGCGCAGCAGTGGCGAACTGGAGCTGGAGGTGATCGACACCTGGCAGGCCGATGCCGCGCGCGACACCAAGACCTTGTCCGGTGGCGAGAGCTTTCTGGTGAGCCTGGCACTGGCGTTGGCGCTGTCCGACCTGGTCAGTCACAAGACCAGCATCGACTCGCTGTTTCTCGACGAAGGCTTCGGCACCCTGGACGGCGAAACCCTGGAAGTGGCCCTGGACGCCCTGGATAACCTCAATGCCAGCGGCAAGATGATCGGCGTGATCAGCCATGTGGAAGCGCTCAAGGAACGTATCCCGGTGCAGCTCAAGGTGCACAAGGCTGTGGGGCTCGGCTACAGCGGGCTGGATAAGCGCTTTGCCCTTTGAGGGGGGAAGGCGCTGAACACTGCTTCGCTCAAGGCCATAAAGTCATGCGCAGCGTCCCTGCTGGCATTTCATCGCGGCCTTAATGGCCGCCAGCGCTGGCTGACGCGACCGGCGTTATTTCACATACTCGAAACGAGTAAACCAGTCCTCGGCCAGGTGGCGACTGTGTTCGGCGCCGTCCAGGTGGGTCTGGTAGCTGCTGTCATTATCCAGGTAGACCTTCATCCAGGCGGTGACCAGGGTTTTGAAGCGGGCATGCTGGGTGGCGCTACCGCTGTTGATCCAGTCCAGGTGCGTGGCACCCCTGAAGGTGGTCAGCGCTCGGATGAGACCGGTCGGCAAGGATTGGTAGTAGCTGGCGACCACGGACGGGTAGGAAACGCTGTCGTTGGCCCCGGCCTGGATCAGGGTCTTGGCGCTGATGCTCGAGTAGTTAGGTGAGCTAAAGCCGAGGTAGGGCGCAAGGGGCATGGCCACGGCAATCTGTGTTTTAAGATCGGCCGCCGCCAACAGTGCACCGCCGCCGCCCATGGAAAAGCCGGTGATACCCAGCTTGCTGGTTGCCACCTTCTTGAAGATTGGCGAGCTGCTGCGCGTGGCTTCCGCTTTCAGTTTGCTGATGCCCCCTTTGTGAGCTGTTGCCCAGCCAGGCGGGGTGCCAAAGATGTTTTTGGGGGTGATGGCAATCACGATGTAGCCATGGCTGGTCAGGTGGTTGGCCAGCCAGGTCATATCCTCCTTGGTGTTGGAATAGCCGCCGGTCAGGGTGGTGGCTGGATAGCTGGCGGCGCTCAGGCCGCAAGGGTAGGTGACCTTTGCCGATGAGTAGCTTGTGGAGCTCAGCCCGCTGGTGTAGGAGCACACCGAGTTGGCTCCCGGGTTGGCCGGCGGCAGTGAGGCGTCGGCAGCAGCGCTGCACAGCAGCAGGGCAGTACAGATGGCGAATGCAGAGGCATTGAAGGGGGTGGCGAACATGGCGTCTCCAGGGTTTTTATTGTTGTGGGGCAGGTCCCATGGCGCGCAGGCTGATCAAGGCGCCTATGTGAGCTGCCTTACGCTAATCCCTGGACAGACGGCGGGCTTGAATGAATTGACTGTCTTCTCGCGGGCTCTAGGTTTCGACGAACACTTCCAGCCCGGCGCGGGGCCGCACCAGTGCCGAGGGCTGGAAACCGAGAATGCTGCGATAGGTGCGAGTGAAGTGCGCGGCATCGGCAAAGCCGGCTTCCAGCGCCGCGTCGGTGACGCTGGCGCCGCAGGCGATACGCTGGGTGGAAAGGAACAGCCGGTACCACAGGCGGTAGCGGCGAATCGGCACGCCGATCTGCTCCTTGA
The DNA here is from genome assembly GCA_041592855.1 of Pseudomonas sp. Taxonomy (GTDB): domain Bacteria; phylum Pseudomonadota; class Gammaproteobacteria; order Pseudomonadales; family Pseudomonadaceae; genus Aquipseudomonas. The sequence goes on along the minus strand of JBFHPI010000046.1, from coordinate 7,159 downwards.
ACAGCGTGACCAGGCGTGAAGTGGACAGCCCAACCTGCTGCGCCAGGCTGGTGACGCTGAGGTTTTCCTGGGTGCTGGCCTTGATGCGTTGCAGGGTGTCGTGAATGCGCGGGTCGCAGCGAAAAGCGGTGCGCGCCACCAGTTCGGGCGGGTTCAGCCAGGTATCCAGTTGCGGGTAGAGGATGTCGGGCAGCGTCAGCTGCTGACTTACACCGTCAAAGGCGCTGATCAGCCCATGCTCGTTTTGCAGGTCGCAATAGGCCGCCTGGGCCTGGCGCTGGGCCAGTTGCCGCAGCACGGCATAATCCAAACCGGTGGCATCCAGATGGCAGTCCGCGACCCACAACCGGCCACTGTCAACGGTGCCTTGCCAGCCCACCGGCAACAGTACGCTGCGCGCATAGCTGTCCTGCTGCTGTGAGCGGTGACGAAAGCAGATACTGCCCTGCAGGCCAATCAACAACCGCGACGCGGCCAGCGACAGCTTTACCGGCGAGCGCAGCGGGCCGAGGTAGAGCGTGCGGCGCTCCCAGAGGTAGAGGCGCTGCGGTAAAGAGGCTTTCATCCTGTTGGCTCCAGTGCCGGCGAGTCGCATAGGCTAACGACGGTGGGCCGTGCTGCCACTCACCCATAAGAGGTGGCGGTTTTAGCATGCGGGAACGAATGGAGGCACCCGCGCGAGGCGGTGGCCAATACGGCGCGGTTCGCTGCCGTATGACCAATGCTCAGCCCTGAGCCGGATTACCGTTGAGGGGCCAGAGGGACAGCCTGGCCCGCGCGAATTCGGGTCAGATACACCGCATCGGAGCCCTGGTGGCTGTCAGCGGAAAACTTCACGGCAAAGCCACCAAGGTCGGTGTCCAGCTGTTGCAGCACCTGGATAAAGTCCTGTCGGGTCAGCTCGGGTCCGCTAGCCTGCAGCGCTTCCACCAGAGTGGCAGCGGCCAGGTAGCCCTCCAGCGAGGTATAGCCCACGGCGGCCGGCGCCATGTCCTGCAGATAGCGATTGACCAAGGGCAGCGTCGGGTCGTGGGGGGAAGGCATCACCTGGCTGATATAAACCCCTTCGGCCAGTTCGCCGGCCTCAGTGATCAGGTTCTCCGTGCCGATAAAGGAGACGGTAAAGAACTGTGCCTGCAGGCTTCGTGCTCTGGCTTCGCGTATGGCCGCGGCCAGTTGCTTGTAAGTGCCGATAAAGACGATGGCCTCCGGTTGGCTCGGGGCCAGCTTGGCGATGGCCTGCTGCACCCCCGCTAGGTCGTTGCGCAGAATACGCGCCTCGGCATCTATTTGCCTGTCTCGCTGGTGCAGGGCACCGACCAGGCCACTCTTGACCGTTTCGCCAAAGGAGTCGTCCTGCATCAACAGGGCAATGCGACCAAGCTTGAGTCGCTCGCTGATCAACTCGGCGAGGGCGGCGGTTTCATCGAAATAGGACGCACGTAGGTTGAAGACCCATTGGCGCACCGGCTGGCGCAGAAATTCAGCGCCGGTAAAGGGGAACAGATAGGGCACCTGGTGGCGCAGGGCAATGGGCATGGCCGCCCGGGAGGTGGGGGTGCCGACATAGCCGAGCAGGGCGAAGACCTGATCGACCTCGATCAGCGCCTGGGTCTGGGTGGCGGTGCGGGCGGGCTCATAGCCGTCGTCCTTGCTGATCAGCAGAATACGTCGGCCATGTACGCCGCCTTCGGCGTTGATGCGCTTGAGGTAGGTCTCGGCCCCGGCACGCATGCTCAATCCAAGGCCGGCTGCCGGGCCGCTCTGGGTATTGACCATGCCAATGCGCACTTCACGGTCACTGACACCGGGTTCTGCTTGAGCGCCGGGCAGGCCTAGCAGAAGTGCGCACAGGCTAAGATTCAGCCATTTCTTGTGCCGCATGCTAAGACTCCATGTACTGCCCATCCATGGTGCTCGTTCTAGGGTTGAGAGTCCGCTGCGGGCGGCGTCGACTGTTCGTACTTGCCTTGTTGCAGATCGGCGAAATAACGCTGATATCGCCCGCTTTCGCGATAAATCTGCAAACGGCGATTAAAGCGTTCCAGCAGTTGCGGGCTGCCTTCCAGGCTTTTCGGCAGCATCAGGTAGCTGAGATTGACCAGCAGGGGCTTGGGATGATGGGTGATCTTGTCGCGATCCTCCGCACTGAACTGGCTAAGCAGGGCGGCATAACCGACGTTCATCTCCTGGGGGTAGAGGGCTACGCGTTCCTTGAGCAGTTTTTCAAAGTTCTGCTGATCGCTGGACACCCGTTCAATATTGACCTTGCCGGTTTCCAGAAACGCGTCAAAGTCCGGGCCATAACTGTATTCGAGGCCGCCGCCGATGTTCATGCCGGTCAGATCGTCGAAGGTCTTCCAGTCGAAAGGAATGGTTTTCAGGTGAAAGAAAACGAACTGTTCGTCCAGTAGGGGCGCGCTGAAATGGAAATCCGCTTCACGTTCAGCTTTGTGCATCCACACCGCCGTGGCATCGAACCGGCCTGCTGCGGCCGAGGCGTAGGCCCGTGGCCAGGGTAGAAAGCGGTACTCAACCCTGTAGCCTTCATCGGCCAGCAAATCGCTGATCAGGTGGGCGATCACCCCGTTGTGCTTCATTTGACTGGACAGGTAGGGTGGCCAGTCGCCGACGCTTATACGCAGGGGCTGCATCTGTTCACGGGCCAGGCCGGTCAGACTCGACAGCAGCAGGGCCAGTGCGAACAGCGTGCGATGAATCATTCGTCTTCCTTACCAGTGGCGTGACTACATGAATGCAGTATTAGCATCTATGCGGCGCGCCCGGAACCCCTTGACAGAGATCATGGTTGTTGCACGAGCGGGGCATTTCTATATGACAGGTGGTTACGCAGGGGCGGCCCTGACTGGTACTTATGACCAGCGAGCTTTGCGCCAGGTTTGTAGCTGTTCGGACGTCTGGAAGGTCCAGGCGACAAAGCGGCTCTGCTTCTGGCCCTGGGCCATTTCCACCGTATGTACCTGCAGGGCGCCGGCCTTTTTCAGTGCGCTGTAAACACCCGGCAGATTGCCGGCCTTGGAGATCAGGCTGCTGAACCAGAGTACCTGCTGACCGACCTCTGCACTCTCCCTGATCAGGCGGGCGACAAAGGCCGCTTCGCCACCCTGACACCATAACTCCGCCGCCTGGCCGCCAAAATTCAGCACCGGCAGTTTGCGCTTGGGATCGAGTTTGCCCAGGTTGCGCCATTTGCGCTTGCTGCCGCTGCTGGCTTCCTCGGCACTGGCGTGGAAGGGCGGGTTGCACAGGGTCAGGTCGAAGCGCTCATCGGGTTGCAGCAGTCCCTGGAAGATATGGGCGCTGTCGTTCTGCTGGCGCAACGCGATGGCTTCGCCCAGGCCCGGGTTGGATTGCACGATGGCCCTGGCCGAGGCGATGGCGCTGCTGGCGATATCGGCGCCGAGAAACTGCCAGCCGTATTCGCGATGACCCAGCAACGGGTAGATGCAGTTGGCCCCCACACCGATATCCAGTGCGCGTACCCGGGCGCCACGGGGCACCTCGTCGTTATTGCCCGCCGCCAGCAGATCGGCCAGGTAATGCAGGTAGTCGGCGCGGCCGGGAATCGGTGGACACAGATAATCCGGTGGAATATCCCAATGTGCGATGCCATAGAACTGCCTGAGCAGCGCCCGGTTGAACACCTTGACCGCTTGCGGGTTGGCAAAGTCGATACTTTCCTTGCCGTAGGGGTTAAGAATGACAAAGGCCGCCAGCTCCGGGCTGGCCTTGATCAGGGCGGGGAAGTCGTAGCGCCCCTGATGTTTATTGCGTGGATGCAGCAGACCCTTGTTGCCGGAGCCTGCAGCAGGTGCCTTAGCGGCTTTTGTGGGGGAGCGCTTGGGTGGTTTGGACATGATGGCGACGGATCAGGCTGGGGACGGCGGATTTTCCCATAGTGCTGATCGCGCTGCTGAAAAACCGTGGCAATCGTGTTCAGGGGTAACCCAGCTGAGCTTTGATCATGGCCAGATTCTGTTGGATCCAGTCCGGGTTGATCGGCCCCCAGTCCTCAATGGCATAGTGCCCGGCGTTATGCCGTTCGCCGGTCTGTTGCACGAAATCGCAGTGGATATCCAATTCGGCCAGGGCCGACAGGGTGTCCTGGGCGGTGCGCCGGGGCATGCCGGTGGCATTCATCAGACCGGGTACGTTGGTGGCGGCGCCGCTGTGGATCAGCCAGGCGACGTAAAGGCGGCGGTAGAAACTCGAACGGGTCTTGCTGATTTCCATGGACGGTCCTTGCGCATAAGAAAACGGGCGCCACCTGGGCGCCCGTCTGCACTACTGATTACATGGCGAAGATGGCCATATAGGTCAGGGCTCCGGCGATATAGCCGGCAAAGGCCAGGCCGGTGATGTATTTGAGGTACCAGAGGAAGTTGATCTTCTCCATGCCCATGGCGGCCACACCCGCCGCCGAGCCGATGATCAGGCAGCTGCCGCCGGTGCCGGCGCAGTAGGCGAGCATTTCCCAGAAGTTGCCGTTGACCACGAAGTTGCTCAGCCAGGGCAGCTCTTCGGCGCTGGCGGCGGCCAGGGCTTCGGGGCTGACCAGCGGGTACATCTTCATGGCACCGGCGACCATTGGCACGTTATCCACCAGCGCCGAGAGCAGGCCGATGGAGATGGCGATGCTGTAGACGTTGCCCAGGCTTTCCTTGAGGTAGGTGGCCACTTCGATCAGGTGACCTGCGGTGGACAGGCTGGACACCGCCAGCAGGATGCCGAGGAAGAACAGCACGCTGGGCACGTCGACCCGGCGCAGTACGCCGACCACCGAGAGCGGGTCCTTGTCTTCGCTGTTCTTGCTGCGGTGAATAATCTCGGTGGTGATCCACAGGATGCCCAGACCGAACAGGATGCCCATATAGGGCGGCAGGCCGGTGTAGGTCTTGAACACCGGGACGAAGATCAGCGCACCCAGCCCCAGGCAGAACACCAGGTTGCGCTCGAAGGGTGTGGTGGGATCACGACGGCTTTCGCGGCTTTCCTTGAGTTTGGGCGGTTTGATATCGCCTTTGAGCACAAAGCTCATGATGGTCAGTGGCACCAGCAGGCAGACCAGGCTGGGGATGATCAGCTTGATCACGATACCGCTGGCGGTAATCTGGTGACCGATCCACAGCATGGTGGTGGTGACGTCGCCGATCGGCGACCAGGCGCCACCGGAGTTGGCCGCAATGACCACGATGCCGGCATAGAACCAGCGTTCATGCTGGTCGGCGATCAGCTTGCGCAGCAGCGAGATCATCACGATGGTGGTGGCCAGGTTATCCAGGGCTGCGGACAGGAAGAAGGTGATCAGCCCTACCAGCCACAGCAGGTGCACGCGCTTGGTGGTGCGAATGCGGTCGGTGATGACCTTGAAACCTTCGTGGGCGTCGATCAGCTCGACAATGGTCATGGCGCCCATCAGGAAGAACAGAATCTCGGAGATTTCTCCCAGGTGGTGGCGCAGTTCGCTCACTGCATAGTGCGAGCTGTCGGTGCTGCCATGGTCCAGGGCGGCGGCGATCAGCGGGGTGATGCTGTCGGCGCCGAGTACCAGCACGGTCCAGGCCAGCACGGCAGTCAACAGGGCCGAGGCGGCCTTGTCGATTTTCAGGGGATGTTCCAAGGCGATGCATAGATAGCCAAGGACGAAAATTAACGCCATTAACGCATACATGGTTTGGGGTCCAGGTTTGAGGGTTTAGAAGGGATTTGCCATAAATTTTTACAATTGCAGCGAGATTGCCTGATTTTCACCCAAATTGGCAGGGTCGTCATATGTGTATGCGACCTCTAATTAGCATTGCTACTTAAGATGCAAGTCGTGGCGGAGGCGACACGCTACGTCTTGGCTGGCCTGACAAAAATGTCGAGGGTCATTCTTCGTGCGCCCATAGGGTGCTTGAGGCCAGCAGAAAAAAGGCCCGTACGCAGCGCGTAACGGGCCTTTTGACCTCTCAGGTTTAGAGCGCGGCGATTCTGCCGCGCTGCTCCACCAGTTTGTTCAGCGCCTGCTCGGCCTCGGCCAGCTTGGCGCGCTCCTTGTCCAGCACCTCGGCCGGGGCCTTGGCGACGAAACCTTCATTGCCCAATTTGCCGCCGACACGCTGCACCTCGCCCTGCAGGCGGCCGATTTCCTTGTCCAGGCGTGCCAGTTCGGCGTCCTTGTCGATCAGCCCGGCCATGGGCACCAGCACCTGCATCTCGCCGACCAGGGCGGTGGCGGACATCGGTGCTTCTTCGCCCGCTTCCAGCACCCGTACCGATTCCAGCTTGGCCAGCTTGTTCAGCAGCGGCGCGTTGTCGGCCAGGCGGCGACGGTCTTCGTCACTGGCGTTGGCCAGGATGATGTCGATGCGCTTGGCCATGGAGATTTTCATCTCGCCACGGATCTGCCGCAGGCCGAGCATCAACTGCTTGACCCACTCGATATCGCCCTCGGCGGCAGCGTCGATGCGGCTTTCATTGGCCACCGGCCAGGGCTGCAGCATGATGGTTTCACCACTGACACCCGCCTGCGCCTTGATGCGCTGCCAGATTTCTTCGGTGATAAAGGGCATAAAGGGGTGGGCCAGACGTAGCGCCACTTCCAGCACTCGCACCAGGGTGCGACGGGTGCCGCGCTGGCGTTCGATCGGCGCGTTGTCGTCCCACAGCACCGGCTTGACCAGCTCCAGGTACCAGGCGCAGTACTGGTCCCAGATAAACTCGTAAAGCGCTTGCGCGGCCAGGTCGAAGCGGAAGGCATCTAGGTGGCGGGTGACGTCGGCTTCGGTGCGCTGCAGGGCGGAGATGATCCAGCGATCCACCGAGGACAGCTCCACCGGCTCACCGTTAACGCCCGTATCCTGGCCTTCGGTGTTTTCCAGCACGAAGTTGGCGGCGTTCCAGATCTTGTTGCAGAAATTGCGGTAACCCTCGACCCGGCCCATATCGAACTTGATATCGCGACCGGTGGAGGCCAGTGCCAGGTTGGTAAAGCGCAGGGCGTCGGTGCCGTAGGCGGCGATGCCCTCGGGGAACTCGGCGCGGGTCTGCTTGGCGATCTTCTCGGCCAGCTTGGGCTGCATCATGCCGCTGGTGCGCTTTTCCAGCAGCTCGTCCAGGCTGATGCCGTCGACGATATCCAGCGGGTCGAGCACGT
>JBFHPI010000045.1:0-12505 GCA_041592855.1 Pseudomonas sp. | reverse complement strand
GTTTATCGCTAACCTGCGTGCAGGGGAGGCCTGATCATGTCGCAGCCTACTGTTAAAGAAGTTCTGCTTAACCCGATTTTCAATAACAACCCCATCGGCCTGCAGATCCTCGGGATCTGTTCGGCCCTGGCGGTGACCTCGAACCTGCAGACCGCGCTGGTGATGTCCGCCGCACTGACCCTGGTGACGGGTTTCTCCAACCTGTTTATCTCGATGATCCGCAGCCAGATCCCCAGCTCGATCCGCATGATCGTGCAGATGGTGATCATTGCCTCCCTGGTGATCGTGGTGGATCAGGTGCTCAAGGCCTATGCCTACTCGCTGTCCAAGCAGCTATCGGTATTCGTCGGCCTGATCATCACCAACTGCATCGTGATGGGCCGCGCCGAGGCTTTCGCCATGCAGAACCCGCCGGTGCTGTCGTTCTTCGACGGGATCGGTAACGGTCTAGGCTACAGCGCCTTCCTGATCGCCCTGGGCATCATTCGCGAGCTGTTTGGCGCGGGTAAGCTGATGGGCTACGAGATCATCCCGGTGATCAACGATGGTGGCTGGTACCAGCCCAACGGCATGCTGCTGCTGCCGCCTTCGGCCTTCTTCCTGATCGGTCTGTTTATCTGGGCCATCCGTAGCTGGAAGAAGGATCAGGTCGAGAAGAACGCCTACAAGATGGCGCCTCAGGTATCCAGCAAGGAGGCCTATTAATGGAACATTACATCAGCCTGTTCGTCCGTGCGGTGTTCGTTGAGAACATGGCGCTGGCGTTCTTCCTCGGCATGTGTACCTTTATCGCCATCTCCAAGAAGGTGGAGACCGCCATCGGTCTCGGTATCGCCGTGGTCGTGGTGCTGGGTATCACCATGCCGGTGAACAACCTGATCTACACCAACATCCTCAAGGATGGTGCCCTGGCCTGGGCCGGCCTGCCGGATGTGGACCTGTCCTTTCTCAGCCTGCTGACCTTTATCGGTGTAATCGCAGCCCTGGTACAGATCCTGGAAATGACCCTGGATAAGTACGTGCCCGCGCTGTACAACGCCCTGGGTGTGTTCCTGCCGCTGATCACCGTGAACTGCGCCATCATGGGTGGCTCGCTGTTCATGGTCGAGCGTGACTACAACCTGGCCGAAAGTACCGTCTACGGTGTTGGCGCCGGTGTGTCCTGGGCCCTGGCCATTGCCGCCCTGGCGGGTATCCGCGAGAAACTCAAGTACAGCGATGTACCGGATGGCCTGCAGGGTCTCGGGATCACCTTTATCACCATCGGTCTGATGTCGTTGGGCTTCATGTCCTTCTCCGGCGTGCAGCTGTAAGGAAAGGATGAACAGATGATCAATTACGAAATCTTCCTTGCCATCGGCATGTTCACCGCCATTGTGCTGGTGTTGGTGCTGATCATTCTCGCGGCGCGCGCCAAGCTGGTCTCCAGCGGTGACGTGAGCATCGAGATCAATGGCGAAAAAACCATCGTGGTGCCAGCCGGCGGCAAGCTGCTGCAGACCCTGGCCGATAACGGCATCTTCCTGTCTTCCGCCTGCGGCGGCGGCGGTACCTGCGCCCAGTGCAAGTGCATCATCGAGTCCGGTGGTGGTGAAATGCTCTCCACCGAAGAGTCGCACTTCACCAAGCGCGAGGCCCGCGAGGGCTGGCGTCTCTCCTGTCAGGCCGCGGTCAAGCAGGACATGAAGATTGAGGTGCCGGAAGAAGTCTTCGGCGTGAAGAAGTGGGAGTGCACCGTCGAGTCCAACCCCAACGTGGCCACTTTCATCAAGGAACTGACCCTGAAATTGCCGGAAGGCGAGAACGTCGACTTCCGTGCCGGTGGCTATGTGCAGCTGGAGTGCCCGCCGCACACCGTGTACTACAAGGATTTCGACATCCAGGAGGAGTATCGCGGCGACTGGGACAAGTTCAACCAGTGGAAGTATGTGTCCAAGGTCGACGAGACCGTGATCCGTGCCTATTCCATGGCCAACTACCCGGAAGAGCGCGGTCTGGTTAAGTTCAACATCCGTATCGCCTCGCCGCCCCCCGGCAAGGACGATCTGCCGCCGGGCAAGATGTCTTCTTACGTGTTCAGCCTCAAGCCGGGCGACAAAATCACCGTATACGGCCCCTTCGGTGAATTCTTCGCCAAGGACACCGATGCCGAGATGGTCTTTATCGGTGGTGGTGCCGGTATGGCGCCGATGCGCTCGCACATCTTCGATCAGCTCAAGCGCCTGAAGTCCAAGCGCAAGATCAGCTTCTGGTATGGCGCGCGCTCCCTGCGTGAAGCCTTCTATGTCGAAGAGTACGATCAGCTGCAGGCCGAGAATGACAACTTCAAGTGGCATCTGGCGCTGTCCGATCCACTGCCGGAAGACAACTGGACCGGTCTGAAGGGCTTTATCCACAATGTGCTGTACGAGAACTACCTGAAGGACCACCCGGCTCCGGAAGACTGCGAGTTCTACATGTGCGGCCCACCCATGATGAACGCCGCGGTGATCAAGATGCTGATCGACCTGGGTGTCGAACCGGAGAATATTCTCCTCGACGACTTCGGCGGCTAAGCATGAAGTGTGCGGTACTCCAGCCCGTTATTGCTGTCGCCCTGGCGGCAGCCTTAACGGGCTGCTTGCATTCTGAGAAGGTCGAAGAGTTCGGTGGCCCGACTATGGGCAGCACCTATTCGATCAAATATGTCCGCACCCAGGGCGTGGCCCCGCACGCCGAGCTCAAGGCCGCCACCGAGGCGATCCTCGCCGAGGTGGATGTGCAGATGTCCAGCTACCGCAGTGATTCGCTGATCGAGGCCTTTAACCGTGCTCCGGCCGGTACTTGTCAGGTGATGCCGGAAGGCATTTTGCAGGTGGTGGCCAGTGGTAAGCAGCTGGGCGAGGAAAGCGATGGGGCGTTTGACCTGACCTTGCGTCCGTTATCGGACCTCTGGGGCTTTGGTCCAGGCGCGCGAATCGAGCATGCCCCTGATGCGGATCAACTGCGTCAGGCTGTGGAGCGGGTCGGCCAGCGTCATCTTCGTATCGACGGCGAGCAGCTGTGCAAGGATCAGCCTGTGCAGGTCGATTTCAACAGCATCGCCGCCGGTTATACGGTGGATCGGATTATTCAGCGCCTTGGCGAACTGGGGGTCAGCAGTTACCTGGTGGAGGTCACCGGGGAACTCAAGGCTGCCGGGCGAAAACCCGATGGCAGCCACTGGCGTATTGGTCTGGAGGCGCCCCAGGAAGGCGAGCGGGTGGCGCAGCGCGTGCTTGAACTCGACGGTTACGGTATTTCCACCTCCGGCGACTACCGCAACTACTACGAGGAAAACGGCAAGCGCTATTCTCATACCCTGAACCCCAAGACCGGCAAGCCGATCGAGCACCGGTTGGCCGCCGTAACCGTGGCCGATCCATCGACCTTACGCGCCGATGGCTTGTCTACTGTGTTGTTGGTGCTTGGTCCGGAGGAGGGCCTGGCTTACGCTGAACGTAAAGGGATTGCGGCATTTTTCGTGACCCGTGCTGATGACGGCTTCGTCACACAAGGCAGCACGGCATTCGAGCAGCTATTCGCTGCGGGAGATGAACAATGACTTTCTTGGTGGTTTTTCTGGCCATGCTGCTGGTCGTTGGCATGATGGCCATCGGCGTGATCATGGGGCGCAAGCCCATTGCCGGTTCGTGCGGCGGTATCGCCAACCTGGGGATCGAGAAGGAGTGCTCGATCTGCGGCGGTAGCCGCGAGAAGTGCGAAGAGGTCAATCGTGACAAGGATGAGGCCAAGACTGATCTGGCCTACGACGCGACCAAACGCTAATCGTCAGCAGTCTGCCCCAAGGGTAGGCTGCTGCGACTGAGATTTTGCTTGCCAGGCGCTTGTCGCCTGGCCCTGCCGCAAACGCAGCATAAGCGTTTCGGCATGATCTGAAGGAGTAATCATGGCGGTCTATAACTACGACGTGGTGGTGCTGGGTTCCGGCCCGGCGGGCGAGGGCGCGGCGATGAACGCGGCCAAGGCCGGGCGCAAGGTGGCCGTGGTCGACAGCCGTCGCGAAGTGGGTGGCAACTGCACCCACCTGGGCACCATTCCGTCCAAGGCGCTGCGTCATTCGGTGCGCCAGATCATGCAGTTCAATACCAACCCGATGTTTCGCCAGATTGGCGAACCGCGCTGGTTTTCTTTTCCAGACGTGCTCAAGAGTGCCGAACGGGTAATTGCCAAGCAGGTCACCTCGCGTACCGGTTATTACGCGCGCAACCGCATTGACGTGTTCTGCGGCACCCGCAGCTTCGCCGATGAGCAGACCGTCGAAGTGGTGTGCCCCAATGGTGTCGTGGAGACCCTGGTGGCCAAGCAGATCGTGATCGCCACTGGCTCGCGCCCCTATCGTCCGGCGGATGTGGACTTCAACCATCGACGCATCTATGACAGCGACACCATCCTCAGCCTGGGCCATACCCCTCGGCGTATCATCATCTACGGCGCCGGGGTGATTGGTTCCGAGTACGCCTCGATTTTTAGTGGCCTGGGGGTGCTGGTGGACCTGATCGACAACCGCGATCAGCTCCTCAGCTTCCTCGACGCGGAAATCTCCGATGCGCTGAGTTATCACCTGCGCAACAACAACGTGCTGATTCGTCACAATGAAGAGTACGAGAAAGTTGAAGGCCTGGATAACGGCGTTATTTTGCACCTGAAGTCCGGCAAGAAGATCAAGGCGGACGCCTTCCTCTGGTGCAACGGTCGGACCGGTAATACCGACCAGCTGGGTCTGGAAAACATCGGGATCCAGGTCAACAGCCGTGGGCAGATCGAAGTCGACCAGAATTACCGTACGCAGGTGCCAAACATCTACGCCGCGGGCGATGTAATCGGTTGGCCGAGTCTGGCCAGTGCGGCGGCCGACCAGGGCCGTTCAGCGGCCGGCAGTATTGTCGATAATGGCAGCTGGCGCTTTGTCGATGACGTGCCAACCGGTATCTACACCATTCCGGAAATCAGCTCCATCGGCAAAACCGAGCGCGAGCTGACCCAGGCCAAGGTGCCTTACGAGGTGGGCAAGGCCTTCTTCAAGGGCATGGCCCGAGCGCAGATTTCCCACGAGCCGGTGGGCATGCTGAAGATCCTGTTCCACCGTGAAACCCTGGAAGTGCTGGGTGTGCACTGCTTCGGCTACCAGGCCTCGGAGATCGTGCACATTGGTCAGGCGATCATGAACCAGAAGGGTGAGGCGAACAGCATCAAGTATTTCGTCAACACCACCTTCAACTATCCGACAATGGCCGAAGCCTACCGGGTGGCGGCGTTCGACGGCCTCAACCGGCTTTTTTGAGCGGCTCCAGCCGGTGGCCTGAGCCGGCTGGAGAGGATGGCTTGAGTGACTCCGCCCAATGGCACTGGCCTAATCGGGAGAGTTTCTGAAGCCTAAGGCCTGATGTCCGGATCCGTTCCGCGCTTCTGCACGATGCCCGTATCGCAAGGTACGGGCATTTTTCTTTGCTTGTGTCCCAATAGCCTGTTGCTCTCGGTCAGCTCCGCTGAAGTTGGGTTGGAGTAGAGCTGTAAGCGGGCGCCGTATGTAGCGCTTTTGCGCTGCCAAGCGTATTGCGCCCTTAGCCCTGCTCAGCAAGCCAGCTTTTTATGCGATGGGTACAGAGCCTTTAGGATTGCCCGGCCACCCGTTGATGCAACTGATGTGACAGCTGCTCAAGCTGTTCACCCAACTTGACCAGGGACTCCTGGGCGTTGAGCAGTTCGGCGCTGGCTTCACGCTGACGCAGGCTGGCCTCGCGTTGGGCGGCGCTGTTGTCACGAACATGGGCCAGTTGCTGATGGGCGCGGTCGAGGGCCCGGCTGTGTTGCAGGATGGCGCTGGTCAAGTTGTCTGTGAGACCGGCATTGCTCGCCAGGGCGCTGCCTGCGTCACTGACCTGGGCGGCGCCGGTGTCGACGATCTGCTGCGACTGGCCGAGCACGTTCTGCACCCGGTCGGCGGTTTCGTTGCTGCGCTGCGACAGATTGCGCACCTCGTCGGCGACTACGGCAAAGCCACGGCCATGATCCCCGGCACGGGCCGCTTCGATGGCGGCATTGAGGGCCAGCAGGTTGGTTTGCTGGGCGATGGCACTGATCATCTGCATGGATTCGGCAATGCGCTGGTTGCTTTGCTGGATGGCCTGCATGCTGCTCTGGGCTTCTTCCATACGCTGGGCGCAGAGGTTGACCTGACCGCTGCTGTGCTGGGTGTCCTGGCTCAGCTGCTGCATTTGCCCAGTGCTTTCGGCGAGATTGGCCAGCACTTCATGCAGGGCCAGATCCAGCTGCTGCATGGCCTCGGCCTGTTGCTGCATATCGGTATCGATGCTCTGGCAACGCTGGCGGATGCCGCCCAGGGTCTGTTGCAGTTGCCCGGCCATCTGCAGCAGGTCACGGGCGGTGCTGCGTACCTCATCGACCATCGCGGCCAACTGCTCCTGGTTGCGAGCGGCGCTTGCACCGAAGGCACGGGATTCGCTCAGGGCCTGCTCGGCATCGCTCAGGGCCTGGTGACGCAATTTGGCGCTGTACCACTGGGCCAGCCACACCGTGAACACCGGCAAGATATAGCCGGAGTAAGTGTTGACCATCGTATCCTTGGCGCTCAGCTCGAATACCGGCAGGGCTGCGCCACTGCGATCCAGGCGGATCAGCCAGAACACGAAAATTGCCTGTACCAGGCTCCAGAATATGGCGCTGCGGTTGTCCGCCAGCAGGTAGGCGAACACGATGATCACGACCGGCCAGTAGATATGCGCCGAATTAAGGCCGCCCAGCTGATAGATCAGGATCATCGAGTAGCTGGCCATGCAGGTCAGGGCCATATTGGCCGCAACCATCAGGGGGAACAGCGCGCTGCGCAAAACCAGTAGCATCAGCGGCATGCCGAGTACCAGCAACAGCGAGCCGTACATCAGGGCTTCGTTGCCCAGGCGGCCCCACTTGATGCAGCTATACAGGCCGATGACGATGCTGCACAGGCCACTGAAGGCCAGGGTGCGGGCCAGCAGCATGCTGGTTTGGTCTTTGAGATCCAGTGGTAGGAACTGCCCGAGAAACCCCTGTCGCATGCCGTACTCCAGTCAAATGGCTACCCCGAGTATCGGCGCTAAACAGCGATTACTTGAGGGCGAAAAGCGCCAAAATGCCGGAGAAAATGGCGAAATACCAGTGTAACTATCAAGTCGTTCGAGGCCTGTCCGGTCGGTTTGATGACGCTGGACGCGACGCGTATCAGAGCCGCTGACGACGATACTGCTGCGGGGTCTGGCCTTTCCAGCGTTTGAAGGCATGGAGAAAGTTGGATACCTCGCTGTAACCTAGGCGCTCGGCGATCTGGGCCTGACTTAGGTTGCTCGCGCTGAGCAGTTCCTCGGCAAGGGTCTGACGCACTTCTTCCTGTAGCTGACGGAAACTGCTGCCCTGATCCAAAAGGCGGCGGCGCAGGGTGCGGCTGCTGAGGTTCAGCTCGTCGGCGATCTGTTCCATATCCGCCAGACGACCCGGATTGCGTAACAGGCGATCGCGCACCTGGCTGGCCAGGCCACTGCGTACCCGGCGCCTGGCCAGCAAAGCCTGGCACTGCTGTTCACAGAGCTGGGTCATGGCCGGGTTGGCCCGAGGCAGGGGGGCATCAAGCAGTTCGCGGGCAAAGCTGATGCGGTTTGCGTCGCTGGCGAAGTGCGGCAGCAGGCCAAAGGCCTGAATAAAGGGTTGTTGGTCTGCCGGTGCCGGCATGCGCAAGTGCACCTGGCTCAGGGGGACCGCGGCGCCGGTCAGCTCGCGCTGGATAACCAGCACGGCCACCGCGTCGCGTTGCACCAGAAACTCGCCTAAGGCCTCAGGTAGATGCGCGTCGGCAAAATGCAGGTGGGCGTCCTCGTGATCTTCGCTGAGTGCAATGCGGGTCAGGGCAAAGGTCAGATCCAGATAGCGCAGGCCGATTTCTGCGGCTTGGCGAAAGCTCTGACTGCTGAGCAGGGCGTAGCCCCAGATGCCGTAGGTGGTCAGCTGATAGCGCAGGCCGGCCTGCAGGCCCAGATCGCTGACCCTTGGCAGGGCCTCGATCAGATTGGCGATCAGGCGCAGCTCCTGCTGCGACTCGATTTCCTGCAGCGGATCGGCCAGTTGCAGTGGGGTCAGGTCGCAGCCCTTGAGGCAGGTGTCTAGGCTCAGGCCGTGCTCCAGGCCCAGATGGGTCAGTAGTTGTAGGCTGGTGATACGCCTGGGGCCGGGGCAGTGCATGGCGCTTGTCCGAAAATCACAATAGGTTGGCCGACTATGCCATAACCCCCGCCGCCAGGTACAAGTAGCATGCGGTAGCCTTCAATCAGACAGGTCAACAATGAATAACAACAGTCAAACGACCAAAGCTCTGCGTATCCTGATTATCGGCACCGGCTTTGGCGGCCTGGGTATGGCCATCCAGTTGCGCAAGGCAGGTTGCGAGGATTTTCTGCTGCTGGAAAAAGCCGAGGATATCGGCGGCACTTGGCGCGACAACAGTTACCCCGGTGCAGCCTGTGACGTGCCTTCGCATCTGTACTCCTTCTCCTTCGAGCCCAAGCACGATTGGAGCAGACGCTACGCGCCCCAGGCGGAAATCTATGCCTATATGTGCCATTGTGTGGACAAGTACCAGTTGCGTCCGCATATCCGTCTGCAGGCCGAAGTGCGCAGCGCCGCTTTCGACGCAGCAGCCGGGCTCTGGCGGGTAACCCTGGCCGATGGCGAGGAGCTGGCTGCCGAGGTGCTGATCAGTGCCTGTGGCCAGCTTAATCAGCCGGCCTATCCGGCCATCCCCGGCATCGAGCTGTTCCAGGGCGAGGCCTTTCATTCGGCGCGCTGGCGCCATGATCTGGACCTTGCCGGCAAGCGCGTGGCGGTGATCGGCACCGGGGCGTCGGCCATCCAGTTTGTGCCGCAGATCCAGCCCAAGGTGGCCGAGCTCAAGTTGTTCCAGCGCTCGGCCGCCTATGTGCTGCCCAAGCCGGACCGCGCCTATCGGCCCTGGGAACTGGCCGTGATGCGCCGCTTGCCCTGGCTGCAGCGTCTGGATCGCAGCCTGCAGTACCTGCAGCATGAAGTAAGAGGGCTGGCCTTTATCAGCCTGCCCTGGCTGATGAAGCTGTTTCGTTCCGGCTTTGACCGGCACTTGCGCCGGCATATTCCTGACGCGGCCCTGCGCGCCAGGCTTCAGCCTGATTACCCCATGGGCTGCAAGCGTATCCTGATCAGTAACGACTACCTGCCGGCCCTGGCCCAGGGCAATGTGCAGGTGATCGACATGGCCATCGAAGCGGTTGCGTCTGATGGCATCCGCACCCGCGATGGTCAGGTGCATGCCTGCGATGTGCTGATCTACGGCACCGGTTTTGCGGCCACGGACTTCCTCGCGCCGATGCAGATTCGCGGGCTCGGCGGGCAGGAGCTGAACCAGGCCTGGCGCGAGGGTGCCGAGGCTTACAAGGGCATTAGCGTCAGCGGTTTTCCCAACCTGTTTATCCTCTACGGGCCCAACACCAACCTGGGGCACAACTCCATCATCTATATGCTGGAAAGTCAGTTCCGCTATGTGCTGGGCTGCCTCGACGCGCTGCGTCAGGGCGGGCTGCGCTATCTGGACGTCAAACCCCAGGTGCAGCAGGCCTATAACCAGCAGATTCAGGCCCGATCACATCGAACGATATGGGAGCAGGGCTGCACCAGCTGGTACAAAACCGCCTCTGGCAAGAGCACCAATAACTGGCCGGGCTATACCTTCACCTACCGTTATCTGACCCGTACCCCGGAGCTTGACGACTATGACTGCATCCGCTGAATTCACCGCCCCGGCCCAGGATCAGGCGCTGCTGCGCGCCGTGCTGCGCGGTACCCTGCGCCTGCTGTTTCGCGGCCTGGTGCGCCCACCCATGCCGATTGCCGGGCAGCGTGCGGTGCTGCGTCTGCTCACCGCCGCCACGCCGCCGCTGCGTGGGGTCAGCCGCAGTGCTGGGATACTGGGTGGACGGCCCTGCGAATGGCACCGACCACAGGCCAGCAATGGCAGCGTATTGCTCTACCTGCATGGCGGCGCCTACCTGATTGGCGGGCCCAATACCCATCGGGCCATCTGCGCCAATCTGGCCAAGCGCGGGCAGATGGAGGTGTGTGCCCTGGATTATCGCCTGGCCCCCGAGCATCCCTTCCCAGCAGCCCGCGAGGATGCCGTGGCCGCCTTCCAGGCTTTGCTGGAGATGGGCTACAAACCCGAGCAGATCGTGATTGGCGGCGACTCGGCCGGCGGCAACCTGAGCCTGATCACCAGCCTGCGTCTGCGCGACCTGGGTTTGGCGCAACCGGCGGCGCTGGTGTGCTTTTCCCCTGTGGTGGATTTTACCGGCGAGCAGCTGCACGAGCCGCCGGCAGGCGACCCGCTGATCCAGCGCAGCTGGGTGGAGCAGGCCCGCGACCTTTACTGCCCGCCGGGGATGAGTCTGGATGATCCGGCCCTTTCGCCGTTGTTCGCCGACCTGACGGGCCTGGCACCAGTGCTGATTCAGGTGGGTGAGGACGAGATCCTGCGCAATGACAGCCTGCGTTTTGCCGAACAGGCCAGAGCCGGCGGGGTGGCGGTGCGCCTGCAGCGTTATCCCGGACTGTGGCATGTGTTCCAGGCCCATGCTGGCATGCTCAAGGCGGCGGATTTTGCCCTGGCCGAGGTGGTCAGCTTTCTGCGTGAGCGGGGTTGCTGAGTGGACAGCATCCTGATCACCGGCGCCGCCTCGGGTATCGGCGCGGCCACCGCCCGATTGTTTCATCGCCAGGGTTGGCGGGTCGGCCTGCTCGACCTCAATCGCCAGGCCCTCGCCGAACTGGCCGCCGAACTGGGCGGGACCTGGAATGCCGAGCTGGATGTCACCGACGCCGCAGCGGTCAAGGCCGCCCTGGCGGACTTCTGCGCCGGTCAGGCTGGGCAGCTGCGCCTGCTGTTCAATAGTGCCGGGATACTGCGTATCGGTGAGTTTGAGACGATTGAGCCGGCCGAGCATGCCCGTATCCTGCAGATCAATGTCATGGGTCTGATCAATATGACCCATGCCGCCTTTGCCTATCTGAAGGCCACCCCCAATGCCCAGGTGATCAACATGGGTTCGGCCTCCGGCGTGTATGGGGTGCCGGAGTTGGCCAGCTACTCGGCCTCCAAGTTCGCCGTGCGTGGCCTGACCGAGGCCCTGGAGATCGAGTGGGCGCGCCATGGCATCCGCGTCGGTGACCTGATGCCGCCCTTTGTCAGCACCCCCATGCTTAACGATCAGCAGGTACAGGCCCCGGTCTTGCGCCGTCTGGGCGTCAACCTGGCCGCCGAGGACGTGGCCCGGGCTGTCTGGCAGCAGGCCCACAGGCCGCTGGTGCATCGCCCGGTCAGCCTGCAGTTCAAGCTGCTGTACTGGGCCGGGCAGATCACCCCGGCCTGGTTTAGCCGCTTGATGATGGTCTGGTTAAGCCGGCCCTAGGGCCTGCTGTAACAACTTTTCCTGGGCAAATGCCGGGCAATGGGGCTAGTCTGCAGGTGACGGCTCCGGCTTGTGCACTCTGCACCGGTCACCGTCCGCCAGTCCGGGTTTGGGACTGGTTTAGCTTTATCGGGCAGTGGCTTGCCTGACCCCCGGGCGGCGCAGAACAGCTGCCGCTACACCGCAAAACAGAGTGCGGTGGCGACGGGAAGGTGTTCTACAGATGGTTTCACGCAGCATCGACAACGCAGTTGGTTCTTTAGTTGGTTCCTAAGGGCTGTTGCAGTTACGTCGTAGCATCTGGCGGAACGTCGGCAGCTCCTCGCGTCTTTTTACCATCGCCTGAGGAGGTCACTTTATGAGCGCAGCCTTGCACGATGATGTCAGCAATGGGGTTTTACGGCGGATGAAGGAAGGCGGTTTCGACTTCGCCAGCTTCCATCCCATCGAGTTCTACGCCATCTTCCCGGACGAGGAACGGGCCCGCATGGCAACCCGCAAGTTTCGTGGCGAATCCCTGCATGCCCTGGTAACCGAACGCGATGATGGGGTGTGGCATTTGCAGGTGAGCAAGGTGATGTTTGCCACGCACCATGGGATCGATGACTTCGAGCATGATCTGGAAGCCGTGGTCGCCCCCCTGGGCGGTAAGCTGGATGGTTGGGGCGTGACTCAGGAGATCAAAAACCTGCGACCCTGACCTTTGATACACCGACCAGTCACGGCTGGTCGGTGTCGCCGGCTCGACCCATGCCCCTCTTTGCCTCAGACTGGTCGGCTTTAGTGCCAGATTCGCAGGCTCCTCTAAATGACCGATATTCTGATTTTCACCCATATCGACTACTGTCCACCGGCCCATCTGGCCAGGGTGCTGGAAAAGGCTGGGCATAGCTTTAGCGTATTGCGCGCCGATCTGGGCGAGTTGGCCGGCATCGACCTGGATCGACCCAGGGCCGTGGCCATCATGGGCGGCCCCATGAGCG
>JBFHPI010000044.1:0-12541 GCA_041592855.1 Pseudomonas sp. | reverse complement strand
CGGCCATGCGCTCGCGCACCGCCTTGATATAGTCGCCAGCCAGCGGCGGCTGCTCGTCGCGGTACTGCACGCCGAGGCCACCGCCCAGGTCCAGGTGCTTGATGCGGATGCCGCGCTCGGCCAGGCGGTCGATCAGCACCAGCAGGCGATCGAGGGCATCGAGGAAGGGCGGCAGGGTGGTCAACTGCGAGCCGATATGGCAATCGACCCCGACGATCTGCAGGTTCGTCAGCTCGGCGGCGCGGGCGTAAACGGCCTCGGCCTGCTCGATATCGATGCCGAACTTGTTTTCCTTGAGGCCGGTGGAAATGTACGGGTGGGTGCCGGCGTCCACGTCCGGGTTGACCCGCAGGGAAATGGCGGCGGTCTTGCCCAGCTCGGCGGCGACCAGCTGCAGGCGCTCCAGCTCCTCGGTGGACTCGACGTTGAAGCAGTGCACGCCCACTTCCAGGGCGCGGCGCATGTCGTCGCGGCTCTTGCCGACGCCGGAGAAGACGATCTTGCTCGCCTCGCCACCGGCGGCCAGCACCCGCTCCAGCTCGCCACGGGAGACGATGTCGAAACCGGCGCCCAGGCGCGCCAGGACATTCAGCACACCGATATTGGAGTTGGCTTTGACCGCGAAGCAGACCAGATGGGGCATGCCGGCCAGGGCATCGGCGTAGGCATGGTACTGGGCTTCGATATGGGCGCGGGAGTAGACGTAGGTCGGCGTGCCGAAGCGTTGGGCGATGGCAGACAAGGCCAGGCCTTCCGCGAAGAGTTCACCGTCGCGGTAGTTGAAGGCGTTCATAAACCGTCCTTATTCGCTCTGCTGGGTGTCTTCCGGAAGGTACAGCGGGCCTTTCTGGCCGCAGCCGGTGAGCAGGGTGGTGACGGCAACCAGCGCGATCAGGGCAGTGAAGAGGCGCTTCATGGGCAGATCCTTGTAAAAAGCATGATTGCGCCGGAGTATACCGGCCCCCCGGCGCCTTGCCTATGCGCTGGGGTTCCCGTCTGGCGGGGCTTTGCCTGTATCTTAGGGGCTTTGGCAATGCCGTATCGACAGGTTAAGGAACGCGCATGGAACACCCCGCCCCCCTGGGCAGTTCTGTATCGGTGGCCTATCTGCAGGGGCTGCTGGACTATCTCGGGCGCCAGGGGCTGGATAGCCAGGCCTTGCTGGCCAGGGTGCAGCTCAGCCCGCAGATTCTGGCCCAGCGCGATCAGCGCATCGCCGCCAGCGCCTACCTGGAGTTGCTCGGCCTGGGCGTACAGCTGACCGGCGATGACTGCCTCGGCCTGCACCTGGGCGAGGCGGTGCGCCCCGGTTATTACGGCGTGCTCGGCTACCTGATCATGAGCTGCGCGACCCTGGCCGACGCCCTGCATCGCCAGGCCCGCTACGCCGCCCTGGTGGGCAACCTGGGCCGTGTCGATCTGGCCGACGAGCCATCGCGCGAGGGCCTGGAGCACCAGGTGGCGCATAGCTGGCAGCCGTTGCTGGCGCAGCAGCAGCGCCAGCTCAGCGAGGAAACCCTGGCGGCCTGGGTCACCTTCGGCCACTGGATCAGCGGCCTGGATATCCCGCCCACGGAGGTGCGCTTCCAGCACCCGGCGCCGGCCGATATCACCGAGCATCAGCGCATCTTTCGCTGTCCGGTGCTGTTCGGTCAGGCCGACAATGCCCTGGTGTTCCCCAAACGTTTGCTGGCCACCCCCCTGGGACAGGCCGATGCCCAGGTGCGGTTGATGCTGGATGCCTATGCCGATCGCCTGCTGGGCGAGATCCAGCAGGGCCATAGCGTGCTGGATAGGGTGCGTATGGAACTGGCCCGGCAGTTGCCGGAAGCGGGGGCCGATCTGCAACAGATTGCCGCGCGCATGGCCTTGAGTCCGCGTACCCTACAGCGGCGTTTGCGTGAAGCCGGGTTATCCTTCAACCAGCTGGTGGATGAAACCCGCCAGCAACTGGTGCTGCATTACCTGCGTGACCCGGCCCTGGAACTGGCGGAAATCGCCTTTCTGGTCGGTTTCAGTGAGCCCGGTTCCCTGGCCCGCGCCTTTCGCCGCTGGACGGGGCAGAGCCCCGGCGAATACCGTCGTCAGTTGGGTGCATAAACACCCAGCGGCTGTTCTAGTTATTTGAGGTACTTCTTGATGAGTTTGAGTGAAGCGCGGTTCCACGATCTGGTCGATGCCACCCAGCAGGCGGTGGAAGACATTTTCGATGACAGCGGTCTGGACCTGGATCTGGAAAATTCTGGCGGGGTGCTGACGGTGCGTTTCGAAAACGGCACCCAGCTGATCTTCAGTCGCCAGGAGCCGCTGCGTCAGCTGTGGCTGGCGGCCCGTTCCGGGGGCTTCCACTTCGATTATGACCAGGCCAGCGAGCGCTGGATCTGCGACAGCAGCGACGAGCAGCTGGGCGAGATGCTGGCGCGCATCACCCTGGAACAATCGGGTGCTGATCTTGAATTCGACGAACTCTGAGCCGGCCGACACGGTGGCCTCACCCTGTCGTCGCCAGTGCTGCCTGGACGAGCAGGATATCTGTCTGGGCTGCGGCCGCAGCCTGGCCGAGATACTGGCCTGGGGCAAGGCCGATGGCGCCGGCAAGCGGGCTATCTGCGCTTCCGCCCAGGCGCGTCTGGAACGGCGCGGCAAGCCGTCCTGACCGAGCAGTCTTGTTTATTTGAGTGGCTGTGTTAGGGTCGTTGTAACACCGGCAAACCCCATCTTCGTGATGGGGTTTTGCTTTTTTCATCGGCGGCAAAATCCCCATCTGCCACCTTGCCCGTTTCAGGAGAGATGCACGCACCATGACCAGCGCACCCTCGATCACCATTACCCGCCTCGACCTGCAGCGTCTGGAGCACCTGCTCGACAGCCTGGACGATTACGGCCCGGGCGCCATCGCTCTGCAGGCCGAGCTGGATCGCGCCGAGGTGGTGGGGCATAACGAGGTGCCGGCCGGGGTGGTGACCATGAATTCCCGCGTGCATTGCCGCGAGGAGAGCAGCGGCAAGGACTATCACCTGACCCTGGTCTACCCCCAGGATGCCGGTGGTGAAGGCAAGGTGTCGATCCTTGCCCCGGTGGGCAGTGCCCTGCTTGGCCTGTCGGTGGGGCAGCATATCGACTGGCCGGCACCCGGTGGCAAGCAGCTCAAGCTGACCCTGCTGGCGGTGGAATACCAGCCCGAAGCGGCCGGTGAGTACAACTAAATAGGTTGTTGGAAACGTAGGCGAGGCAGGCAAGACAAGGCGCTACGCCAGTAACAGCCTCCGGCTGGTCAAAACGGCCGATGAAGCGGAGTTTACTGGCTGTAAATGAGCATTACTCGCTTCGCTCGCCCTTCGGGTCGCGCTGAAGCGCGTTAGCCGCAAGCGGCTTGCCGAGGCCGTTTTTAACGCAGGATTGCCAACGCACGACTGCAGGGATGCAGGAGGTAGGGCGTCGCAGGAAGCCAAAGCCGAGGTAGTTTCCAGAGCAGGCTCAGGCCTGCTGCAGGGCCTCATTCAGCGCCTCTTCCAGGCGGCTCTTGTAGCGCAGGTAATGCACTGTCTGCGCCTGGCCCTCGCCCAGTACGGCGGACAGGTCAAGATCGGTGATATAGCAGGGGTAGCGGGCGCCGCCCGAGCGCTGGGCAAGGATATGTTCGGCCACTGCGGCATACAGGTCGCCGGCATATTCCAGTTCGGAAAATTCCCGATGGTTGCAGTACAGGGTGATATGGGCGCGCTTGCCGGCCACCGGCTCGACGATCACCTGCACGTCATAGAACGGGTGGCTGATCGGGGCGCTGGGAGGCGGGCGGCGCTCCAGATGCTGGGCCCGGAGCGGCGCATCGGGCTTCACCCGGTAGTAGAGGATGTCCAGACTCTGGGCGCTTTCCGGGCTGTCCAGGGGCAGCAGGGCATTGCGCCGGTACAGCACCGATTGCAGGAAGCGCTGCAGCGGGGTGAGCAGGCTCAGTTCGTCACGAAAGGGTACCTGCTGGCGCCACAGGCCGTTGTGCTCGTCCAGCACGCTGACTTCCGCCAGGGCGTTGTGCTCATGCAGGCGATAGAACACCTGGATACAGTGGGGCTGGCCGGTGGGCAGGATCAGCGCCAGGTCCTCGCCTTCCAGGGCATTGCGGTCCAGGCGCAGCTCGCTGTAGCGCGGCTGGTCGTGGCCCAGGTGCTCGATCAGCGCCGGCAGGTCTTTCAGCTCATTGTGGCGGACCCGGCCCGGTACCAGTTCCAGCAGGTGGTAGTGCTGGTGAATGCGCAGCAGGTAGCGGTTGAGTTGTCCTGCCTTGAAGCTGCCCAGGGTTTCGCCAAAGAGTTCTTCGACCCGTTCGGCAATGGCGGTGGCCCGGTTGCGACAGAAGCAGCGTACCTGCAGCCTGGGCAACTGGCCGCCCGGGGGGAGGCTGTTGAGGAAGTCCTGCAGGCAGTCGAGCAGGGCATTGGGGCCGTCATAGCGGCTGACCAGCAGTTCGTTCCAGCTGTTCAGGCTGACCTGGTCGAGGGTCTGGATCAGGTTTTCGCGCACCCCGGAATAGCCCAGGGCATCGATCCGTTCGGTGGTCATGTGCACGTTGAGCTGGCTGAACTGCCTGAGCGGATCGAGGCCCACGTTGACCAGCAAGAGCACTTCGCGGGGTTCGCTGGCGCGCTGCAGGGCAGCTTCCTCCACGGGCGGCAGGGGAACGGGAATGACCTGCTGCAGGCTGGTCAGCAGGTTGTCCAGTTCGAAGTCGTTGAGGTCAGTGGTTCCCGGGTGGAGTGACAGGCGTGTACTGCTGTCGATCACGCCGTTACGCCGGCACCAGGCGAGCAGCTCGATCAGCTCTCGGCTGCGTTTGAGTGGGGCGAAATCTTCCAGGTCCTGGGCGGCGATGCTGCCGTTGTACAGGGCCCACTGCGTTTCCTCGGGGTTGTCCGGATTGGCTATCTGGGCCAGGGTCAGAATGTCCTCGGCCAGGTCCGGGGCGATACCGGGGTTGATAAATTCCACCTTGCCGGCCTTGCGTTCAAACGCGGCATACAGGCGTCGCCCCAGTACGCCGAGGTCGCGACTGCTCAGCGAAGGACCGGCCTGCTCGCTGCGGGCGAAGGCAGATAGAAAGCGGTAGCTGTAGGTCAGCTCGTTGACCAGCATGCGTCGCTCGCTGCTGACCTGACGCACCTTCCACTGGCTGCGGCTGTCGAGCATGGCCAGCTGACGGGCGTCCCAGTTCCAGTCGCGGGTCAGGCGTTCCAGCAGAAGACGTTGCCAGCTCTTGCGATTGTTGCGTGGCGGACGGCTGAGTTTCTTGTCCACCTTGAGGTACAGGCAGCGGCGGATCAGCTCCAGGCGCTCATGCTCGCCGCGGGCCTTGAGGTATTCCTCCAGGCGTCGGTACACCACCACATAGGGGTCGAGCTCATCCACATCCAGCTGGTTGGCAAACACCGCCTGCTTGAAGCGCAGCGACAGGCACTGCACCTTGGGGTGTTCGCTGGCGTAGACCTCGGTCAGCAGCAGCTTTAGCACCGACTTGTAGGGCGACTCGATGCCCTTGTACAGCTGCCACATGCCGGCGCCGATAAACTCCTCCGGTGGAATGCGCGCCAGGTGGCCGAGGTCGAGCACCTGATCGGCGCGGATAAAGCGCTTGGCCAGCAGGGTGTTGGTGTAGTGCTCGTAGCGTTGTTCCTCGTAGACCGGCACCAGCCACCACAGTGGCGTGCGCCCGCCGAGCCAGATGGCAGTGCGGTAGAACTCGTCGAGCAGCAGGTAGTGCTGGGTGGTGCCACAATCGTCGGAGGTCAGACGGGCGTCCCGGGCACCCTGGGTAAAACGCTGTGGGTCGATGAGGAAGAAGTGTGCCTCGGCGCCCTGGGTGGCCGCCCAGTTCTCCAGCAGGGTGCATTTCTTCTGCAGCTCGGCCAGCGCCTGGGCGCTGAGGTTGGAGGCATGGCACAGCCACATGTCCATGTCGCTCTGCTCGGCCTGAGCCACGGTGCCCAGGCTGCCCATCAGGAACAGGCCATGCAGCGGCAGGGCCTGTTTGCCGCGGTAGGGCTTGTAGGCGAAGGAGCGGGTCAGGCGCTGCACTTCGGCGAGCAGCTCGTCATCAGGCTCGAAGCCACTCAGCCCGGCCGGGGTGGCGCCCGAAACATAGCCGGGCAGCAGCGGATGGTTGACGTGCAGCAGCAGCGGCAGCAGCTTCAGCACCAGCTGCTGGCGCGTGGACAGGGCCTGCATGGCGCGTTGCAGGCGCCCGCTGTTGACCTTGAGAAAACGCGCCCGCAGCTGCGCCAGCTCCTTGCGGTCGATGCCTTCGTCGATATCGGGGCGGATTTCCTGGGAGCGACTCATGTTGGGCTCTGTCGGCAGTTGCCCACAAGCTTACGACAAGGTGGCGCGCGCGGGGATCATCTTGTGTCGGTCTTTAATCCCGCCTGGCAGCACCAGGCGGGTTGGAGGGTGGTGTTCAGGCGGTTTCGCTGACGTTGAGAATGGTCAGCAGCCCCTGGGCATGCTCGGCGGCATCACGCCCCAGGCTGGTCAGGTAGCCGCCGTCGGCCTGGGTGATCAGCCCCTTGTCATGCAGGCGCTGGGTGGCAGCAATGGCACTGGGGGCCGCGGTGTGGTGCACCTTGAGTCCCTCCTGGGTATTGCCCAGATCAAACAGGGCGAGAATTTCCAGTTCGGCAATCAGTTCGGGGGAAAAGGCCATGGCGGCTCCTAGTCGTTCTGCGGGGATAGGGGCAGTGTAGTCGCTGCCTGGGGTTTTTCTTGCCGTCCGAGCTGTGGACCTGTTCGCGGGGGCTTATTCGCTCCCTTCTGGCAACTGCGGCAGGGCGCGCAGGCCGCGTTCGTAGCGGGCAGCGTCAAAGGGGCGGTCTTCACGCAGCATGCAGTCGATTTCGTCGGCCAGCACCAGCGCCATCATTTCCAGGCTGTCCTCGCGCGGGTAGCCGACCAGGCTCAGCTTGTTCAGTACCGCCTGTGCACAGGCCGGCTCGCCGGCTTCAAGCTGGTTTTCGATGGCCTGGATCAGGGTGGCTTCGGCAAAATTTTCGTCGTCGTGCGGGTCGTGTTCGCTCATGGGGCCTCGTTTTCTGAGGGGCTGGATGTTTGCTGATAGAACTGTTCGGTCAGGGCGCGGCCGTGACGTTTGGCCAGTAGTCGGCGCAGGGTACCGTCGGCCAGCATGGCGCGGATATGCAGGCTTAGCCAGTCGATGCTGGGCTGATCCAGGGTCAGGCGCGAGAGGTACAGGCCGATGCTGAAGGCATCCGACTCCGGCACCTGGATAATGCGCAACTGCTCGCCGAGGGCCAGGTCATCCAGTTCCTTCTGGTAGATGCCGGCGGTCATCACCGTGGCCTGAATACGTCCGGCCTGCAGCTGGCGAAACAGCATCTGCGGTGTGGTGGATAGCTGGATGCGTTGCTGGGCATAGAGCGGAGCCAGGCGCTGGTCGAAGTAGGGGCCGCTGGAGTGGCCGCGGATCAGGCCGATGGTGATGCTCGGCTCGGCCAGCAGCTGCTCCAGGTTGTCGATATTGGCGCCGTGACGGCGGTCGATCAGGATGTCGTTGCGGTTTTTGAAGTACTCGATAAACACGCCCTGCCGGTCGCGCTCGGCGGTGCGGATGGTGGGCGAGACGATGTCCAGCTGCTGCATGCCGGCGTCATGCCAGGCGCGCATGCGTGGCAGTGGCCAGAGTTGGAAGGTGCAGCCGCTGCGTCTCTCCAGCTCCTCGTAGAAGTCGAAGGAGGAGCCGGCTGGTGTGCCATCATCCAGCAGGTAGTAGCTGTAGCCGATCTGCGAGATGCCCACGCGGTAGGCGTGGGAGCATGTGCTTTCGGCCCAGGCGGCGCTGCTCAGCAACAGGCACAGCAGCAGAACCAGGGCTGCACGCGGCGACCTGGTCTGGCTGTGTGTTCTGGGCCGGCCATGTGGGGCGACCCTATACGGCAGGGGCTTCAGCGGCTGGCCAGCAGTTCGCGGCCACGCAGCACGGCGGCGCGTACCTGATTTGGGGCGGTGCCGCCAATATGGTCGCGGGCATTCACCGAGCCCTCCAGGGTCAGCACGGCGAACACGTCCTGTTCGATCTGGTCACTGAACTGACGCAGTTCGTCCAAGCTCATCTCGGCCAGGTCCTTGCCGCTGTCCACACCATACTTCACCGCATGGCCGACGATCTCGTGGCAGTCACGGAAGGGCAGGCCCTTGCGCACCAGATAATCGGCCAGGTCAGTGGCGGTGGAGAAGCCGCGCAGCGCCGCCTCACGCATGATTTCGCGCTTGGGTTTGATCGCCGGAATCATATCGGCAAAGGCGCGCAGCGAATCGCGCAGGGTGTCGGCGGCGTCGAACAGCGGCTCCTTGTCCTCCTGGTTGTCCTTGTTGTAGGCCAACGGCTGGCCTTTCATCAGAGTCAGCAGGCCGGTCAGGGCGCCGAACACCCGGCCGGTCTTGCCGCGTACCAGCTCCGGCACGTCCGGGTTCTTTTTCTGCGGCATGATCGAGCTGCCGGTGCAGAAGCGATCCGGCAGGTCGATAAACTGGAACTGGGCACTGGTCCACAGCACCAGCTCTTCGGAGAAGCGCGACAGGTGCATCATCGCCAGCGAGGCGGCGGCGCAGAACTCGATGGCGAAGTCACGGTCCGACACGCCGTCCAGTGAGTTGCCACCCACGGCATCGAAGCCCAGCAGCTCGGCGGTGATTTCGCGCTGGATCGGGTAGGTGGTGCCGGCCAGCGCCGCCGAGCCGAGCGGCATGCGGTTGGTGCGCTTGCGGCAGTCCACCAGGCGCTCGTAGTCGCGGCTCAGCATCTCGAACCAGGCCAGCAGGTGATGGCCGAAGGTCACCGGCTGGGCGGTTTGCAGGTGGGTGAAACCGGGCATGATGCAGTCCGCCTCGGCTTCGGCCAGGCCGAGCAGGCCCTGCTGCAGGCGGGTGATTTCGGCCAGGATCAGGTCGATCTCGTCGCGCAGCCACAGGCGGATATCGGTGGCCACCTGGTCGTTGCGGCTACGGCCGGTGTGCAGCTTCTTGCCGGTGACGCCGATGCGGTCGGTCAGGCGCGCCTCGATGTTCATGTGCACGTCTTCCAGGTCGATGCGCCAGTCGAACTGGCCGGCTTCGATCTCGCCCTGGATCTGTTTCAAGCCGTCGATGATGGCGTCGCGTTCGGCGTCGCTCAGCACGCCGACCTTGGCCAGCATGGTCGCATGGGCGATGGAACCCATGATGTCGTGGCGATACAGGCGCTTGTCGAATTCCACCGAAGCGGTAAAGCGGGCGACAAAGGCGTCGACGGGTTCGCTGAAGCGGCCGCCCCAGGATTGGTTGGTTTTTTCAGTGCTCATGGGCTTCACTCGGCTGGTGCGCAAAACGGGCCGGCCCGGTGGCCAGCAAGACGGAAAAGTGTGCGGATAATAACAGGCTGAAAGGCAAAGTCGCCGCGTCGCTTTGTCGGGGTGACACTGCAGCCTCGGTCACACTTCCGGCGTCGCGGGCACTTTTGTCGGGTTATTTTTGCCTGTCTGCAGCGCGCCAGCTTGCGGCCTGGGCGGGCTCCACGGACACTGCGTCGATGAAAACAAGAAAATCCCCCGCTGCTGTAGACCCGGTCACCGCCGTTGACGATTTTTTCGTCCCCGAGCTGTGCCAGCCCGAGGCCTTGCTCAGCATGGTGCTGCTGGCCGAGTTGCTGGTGCTGGTGCTGGTGCTGGCCGAACCCATGCTGAGTGGTTTCGACTGGGTGCGCCTGGCCCTGACCTCGCTCTTCGTGCAGTGGATCGTGCTGCTTTCGGCCGCGCTGTTGTGCCGCCTGCGCCCCTTGCTGGCGCGTCTGCATGCCGCCCTGGCGGGGGCAATCTGCAGCGCCGTGGTGGTGGGGCTAACCCTGGCCTGTACCGCGGTGGCCGAGTACTACCAGTTGGGTGGGCCACTGCCGCGGGCCGGCGAGATAAACCTGTACCTGCGCCACGCCCTGATCAGCCTGATCATGTCGGCGCTGCTGCTACGCTATTTTTATCTGCAAAGCCAATGGCGCCGTCAGGAGCAGGCCGAGCTGCGCGCCCGTATCGAATCCTTGCAGGCCCGTATCCGCCCGCACTTTCTGTTCAACAGCCTGAACAGCATTGCCAGCCTGGTGGTGGTCGATCCGCTCAAGGCCGAGCAGGCGGTGCTGGATCTGTCCGACCTGTTCCGTGCCAGCCTGGCCAAGCCCGGCAGTCTGGTGCCCTGGCGTGAAGAGTTGGAGCTGGCGCAACGATATTTGTCGATTGAGCGCTATCGGCTTGGCGAGCGACTACAGTTGCAATGGGAGATCGTTGATGTGCCGGACGATCTGCCGATTCCGCAACTGACGCTGCAACCCCTACTGGAAAACGCCCTGATCTACGGCATTGCGCCGCGCATCGAAGGGGGGCTGGTCAGGGTCGAAGCGCGTTATGAAAAGGGGGTGTTCCATTTGTGCGTGAGTAATCCTTATGACCCGCCTGCTGAGCCGCAGTCTTCCGGCGGCACCCATCAGGCGCTGAACAATATCGATGCGCGCCTGGTGGCACTTTTCGGCGCGCGGGCCAGTCTCAGCATCGAGCGTCGAGACGGTCGCCACTTCACCTGTCTAAGCTATCCTTGTGCCAGACCCATGCAGGAAGCCAGCGCAATATGAATGTCCTGATTGTCGATGACGAACCCCTGGCCCGCGAGCGCCTCAGCCGTATGGTGGGTGAGCTTGATGGCTATCGCGTCCTGGAGCCGGCAGCCAGCAATGGCGAAGAGGCCCTGAGCCTGATCGAAAGCTTGAAACCGGATGTAGTGTTGCTGGATATCCGCATGCCGGGCCTGGATGGCTTGCAGGTGGCGGCCAAACTCTGTGAGCGCGAGGCGCCGCCGGCGGTGATTTTCTGCACCGCCCATGATGAGTTCGCCCTGGAGGCGTTCAAGGTCAGCGCCGTGGGCTATCTGGTCAAGCCGGTGCGTTCAGAGAACCTGAGCGAGGCACTAAAGAAGGCCGAACGGCCCAATCGCGTGCAACTGGCCGCCCTGACCCGCCCCGCGCAGGAGTCGGGTGCGGGGCCGCGTAGTCATATCAGTGCGCGCACGCGCAAGGGCATCGAGCTGATCCCCCTGGATCAGGTGATCTACTTTATTGCCGATCACAAGTATGTGACCCTGCGCCATGTCGGCGGCGAAGTCTTGCTGGATGAGCCGCTGAAATCCCTGGAGGACGAGTTCGGCGAGCGCTTCGTGCGCATCCACCGCAATGCCCTGGTCGCCCGCGAGCGCATCGAGCGTCTGCAGCGTACGCCGCTGGGGCACTTCCAGCTGTATCTAAAAGGGATGGACGAGGAAGCCCTGATCGTCAGCCGTCGGCATGTGGCCGGGGTGCGCAAGCTGATGCAGAACCTCTGACGGCTTGTCCTGTGGCCAGGTGCGCAACCGGGCTACAGGCCGGCCAGCCTGTTATGATTCCCGGCAGTTCGTTTTCTGGAATTGCCCATGTCCCGCGAAATTCGTATCGCCACCCGTAAAAGCGCCCTGGCCCTGTGGCAGGCCGAACACGTCAAGGCCCGCCTGGAGCAGGCGCACCCAGGCCTCAAGGTAAGCCTGGTGCCCATGGTCAGTCGCGGCGACAAGCTGCTTGATGCGCCCCTGGCGAAGATCGGCGGCAAGGGTCTGTTCGTCAAGGAGCTGGAAACCGCTCTGCTTGAAGGCGAGGCCGATATCGCCGTGCATTCGATGAAGGATGTGCCCATGGACTTCCCCGAAGGCCTGGGCCTGTACTGCATCTGCGAGCGCGAAGACCCGCGCGATGCCTTTGTCTCCAATACCTATGCGAGCCTGGATGAGCTGCCCGCCGGCGCGGTGGTGGGCACCTCCAGCCTGCGTCGCCAGGCCCAGCTGCTGGCCCGTCGTCCCGACCTGAAAATCCAGTTCCTGCGCGGCAACGTCAACACCCGCCTGGCCAAGCTGGACGCCGGTGACTATGACGCCATCATCCTCGCCGCTGCCGGCCTGATCCGCCTGGGCTTCGAGGCGCGCATCCGCAGTTCGATCAGCGCCGAGGACAGCCTGCCAGCTGGCGGCCAGGGCGCGGTGGGCATCGAATGTCGCAGTGCCGACAGCGAGATTCATGCCCTGCTGGCGCCCCTGCATCATCACGACACGGCGCAGCGAGTGATCGCCGAGCGGGCGCTGAACAAGCATCTCAACGGTGGCTGTCAGGTGCCGATTGCCTGCTATGCCCTGCTCGAAGGCGAGCAGCTGTGGTTGCGCGGCCTGGTCGGTCAGCCTGACGGTCGCCAGCTGCTGCGCGCCGAGCAGCGTGCCCCGGTGGCCCAGGCCGAAGCCCTGGGTGTAGCCGTGGCCGAGGCGCTGTTGGCCCAGGGCGCGGCTGCCATATTGCAGGCGGTGTATGGTGAGGCGGCTGCCGAGTGAAAGCCTGGCGCCTGCTGCTGACGCGCCCCGCGGACGAGTGCGCGGCGCTGGCTCAGCAGTTGGCCGAGCAGGGTGTCGCCAGCAGTTGCCTGCCGCTGCTGAGCATCGAAGCCCT
>JBFHPI010000043.1:0-12616 GCA_041592855.1 Pseudomonas sp. | reverse complement strand
GTTGGCCGGCTGTGGGAAGAGCGGCCGCAGCGCTATTCCCGGGCCATGCTGGAAACCCTGGCACTGATCGCCTACCGCCAGCCCATCACCCGTGGCGAGATCGAGGACGTGCGCGGCGTGGCGGTCAACAGCCATATCACCAAGACCCTGCTTGAGCGCGAATGGATCCGCGTGGTGGGTTACCGCGACGTGCCGGGCAAACCGGCGATGTTCGCCACCACCAAGGCCTTTCTCGATCACTTCAACTTGAAAAGCCTGGACGAGTTGCCGCCCCTGGCCGCCCTGCGCGAGCTGGAACCCGAGCCGGTACTGGCCTTCGACGAGGAGGCGCCGGTGCCCGAGGCCCTGCAGGCGCGCGCCGACCTGGCCGGAGAAGCGCCTGAAGCACGTGAGGAAACCAGCTTTGGCAGCCTGCTGGCTGAGCTGGATGCCATGGAACAGGGCCTCAAGACCGATTTCGATGACCTTAGCGAGCCGGACCTGGATAGCTCGGCCGTGGCGCCCGAGATTGCCGAGGAACAGGAACTGCCCCGGGACTAGCGATAGCCCTGATAAGTCCTGGCGCCATCCGCGGCATGACCCGGGTTGCATCCCGGTGACTCGGTGCGATCAGTGCTCTGTTGCCGGTCATCGATTTGCCAGGCGCCTGCTACCCTGAGTCAGTGCGCAAGCGCCGCGTTTCGCGTATGCTCCGCGACCCTTCGACGGCCCTAAGTCGTCCATCACCAGAGAAAACACCGGGAGGTGCCCAGATGAGTGAAACCGAAGAATACAGCCCAGCAGGCGAGAAACTGCAAAAGGTTCTGGCGCGCATGGGCCTGGCCTCGCGCCGGGAAATCGAAGCCTGGATCAAGGCCGGACGGGTCAAGGTCAATGGCGCCGACGCCAGCCTCGGCCAGCGCGTCGACCTGCATGACGCCATCGCCATCGACGGCCGTCTGCTCAAGCGCGAAGAAGCCGCTGAAAGCGTGCGCCGCGTGATCATCTACAACAAGCCCGATGGCGAAATCTGCACCCGTGACGACCCGGAAGGTCGCCCCACCGTATTCGACCGCCTGCCGCGGCCGAAAGAGGGGCGCTGGATCAATATCGGCCGTCTCGACATCAACACCACCGGCCTGTTGATGTTCACCACCGACGGCGAGTTGGCCAATCGTCTGATGCACCCCTCCTACCAGATGGACCGCGAATACGCCGTGCGCGTACGCGGCGAGGTGGACGAGGAGATGATCGAACGCCTGAAAGCCGGCGTGATGCTGGAAGACGGTCCGGCCAAGTTCACCGATATCAAGCAGGCACCCGGCGGTGAAGGCTTCAACCACTGGTATCACTGCGTGGTGATGGAAGGCCGTAACCGCGAAGTGCGTCGCCTGTGGGAATCCCAGGGCCTGGTGGTCAGCCGTCTGAAGCGCGTACGCTTCGGTCCGGTATTCATGACCAGTGACTTGCCCATGGGTCGTTGGCGGGAAATGAGCCAGCGCGAGGTGGATATCCTCAGCGCCGAAGTCGGTCTCAAGCCGGTGGCTCTGCCGGATATGAAGGAAAAGGCCCGCGACAAGCTCGAGCGTCTGCAGCGCAAGGCCGCCAAGCCCCTGGGCCGTGGCGAGCGACCGGGGCGGGTGCTGCGCCCGGCGCTTGGTTCGACCGGCGAGAAGGAGGCGGGGCGTGGACGCAGTGCGCGCAACGAAGCCAGCAAGGGTTCGGTGGTGGCCGAGCGGCCGAGCGATATGAACAAGAAGCGCGGGGGCAAGCCTGCTGCTCAGCGTCCGGCTGGCGAGTCCGCCGAACGCAGTTCGCGCAAGCCTGCCGGCGCGCCGGCCAAACGCCGCAGTCAGCCGGCTGGCGAAGGTCAGCGCCCGGGTTTCGGTCGCGGCCGCAAGCCGGAATAAGTTCGGCTCACCCATGCAAAAGGCGACCCTGGGGTCGCCTTTTTTGCTTCTGCGGTTGGGCTCTTAGCCGGCCATCGACAGGCGATTGCGTCCGCCGCGCTTGGAGGCATAAAGCGCGCTGTCGGCGCGGCGCAGCAGGCTGTCCATTTCCTCACCGGGCAGCAGACTGGCGCAACCCAGGCTGACTGACAGCTCCAGAGCGCGGTTGTCCACCAGATGCTGGATGCCGAGTACGGCCAGACGCAGGCGTTCACCAACCATGTACGCGGCTTCGCGGCTGGTATTGGAGAGCAGCACGACAAACTCTTCGCCGCCGTAGCGGAACACCATGTCAATGTTGCGCAGGCTCTCTTTGAGCGCGCTGGCCACGGCGGTCAGGGCCTCGTCGCCGGTGCTATGGCCATGTTGATCGTTGATCTGTTTGAAGTGGTCGATGTCCACCATCAGGATCGACAGCGGCTGCTGGTTACGTCGGGCCAGGTCGATCTCCCGCTTGAGGGCTTGCTGCATGGCGATGCGGTTGCCGGTATCGGTCAGCGGGTCACGCAGGGCGGTCTGCAGGGCCGCGCGGTAGAGCAGGGCATTGCGCAGGGGAAAGAGCAGGCTGGCCAGCAGGGATTCAAGCTGACCCAGCTCGTCCTCGCTGAAGCGCTGGTTGCGGCGGAAGGTCAGCTCACCCAGGTATTCCCCCTCATGGCTCAGGCGATAGCCGGCGGAGTGGCTGGCGCGGTTACCCAGGTCCAGGCGCACGTCACAGGAGGCCAACTGATAGCTCAGGGCGTCTAGAGGCACCAGGCGCTGCACTTCGCGGAAGAACAGGTCGAGGATGCGCTCGGCCTCAAGGGAGGTCTGCAGTTGCAGGCTCAGCTGTTGCCGAAGTTGGGCCAGGGTAACCGGCTTGAGCGGCTTTTGGCCGCGACCGGCGTAACCGAGACGCTGCAGTTTGGCGGCGTCGAAGTCGATGGTGTTGGACTGATTGTACGGGGCCATACGGCTCTACCTCTTGCGCTGGGTGCGGCATTGACGAGGCTAGAGCGAATTTCGTGCCATCCGTTGAAAGTCTTTATTTATCAATAATTTATACGACTTATTGGCAGTTTGGTTGCCGCTTTTTGCCGGGTAAATGACGGTCGTGCTGGCAATCTGCTGCCGTCTGCCGGGCTGGCCGCCGGAAAACCGGCGGCGAGGCGGGTTACTGGGCGTCGAAGGCCTGGCCATTGACCCCCGCACTGTCCGGCCCCATCAGGTACAGGTAGACCGGCAGTATGGCTTCGGGCGGCGGGTTGCTCGCCGGGTTCTCCCCCGGATAGGCCTGGGCGCGCATATCGGTGCGGGTGGCGCCGGGGTTGACGCTGTTGGCGCGCACGCTGGATACCCCTTCGACCTCGTCAGCCAGCACCTGCATCAGGCCCTCGGTGGCGAACTTGGATACCGCGTAGGCGCCCCAGTAGGCGCGGCCCTTGCGTCCGACGCTGCTGGAGGTAAAGACCACCGAGGCGTCCCTGGACAGTTTGAGCAGCGGCAGCAGGGTGCTGGTGAGCATAAACATGGCGTTGACGTTGACCTGCATCACGCGCATGAAGTTGTCCCCGGACAGCTGTTCCAGCGGTGTGCGCGGACCGATGATGGCAGCGTTGTGCAACAGGCCATCGAGGTGACCGAACTCGGCCTCGATCATCGCCGCCAACTCGTCGTACTGGTGCGGCAGGGCGGTTTCCAGATTGAACGGAATCAGCACGGGCTGGGGGTGGCCGGCTGCCACGATGCGGTCATAGACCCGGCCCAGGTGCTCTTCGGTCTTGCCCAGCAGTAGCACGGTGGCGCCGTGGGCGGCGTAGCTCTCGGCGGCGGCGGCACCAATGCCGCGGCCGGCACCGGTAACCAGAATGACGCGACCCTTGAGCAGGTCGGGACGGGCGCAATAGTCGAACATGAAAAAACCTCGTCAAGAACGGAAACGTCTGGCCGACCCTGCTTAGGGCAGATCGGCACTGGCATAAAAGGCGCTCAGCACTTTCACCAGATGGGCCAGGTCATGGCTGCCGGCCAGCTCGCGAATCGAATGCATGGCGAACGTCGGCAGGCCGATATCCACGGTGCGTACGCCCAATTGGCCAGCGGTAATGGGGCCGATGGTGGAGCCGCAGCCCATGTCGCTGCGGGTGACGAAGCTCTGCACCGGCACTTCGTTTTCCAGGCACAGGTGGCGAAAAAAACCGGCCGTTTCACTGTTGGTGGCGTAGCGCTGGTTGCTGTTGATCTTGATTACCGGGCCGGCGTTGAGCTTGGGGCCGTGGTTCTCGTCGTGTTTGTCCGGGTAGTTGGGGTGCACGGCGTGGGCATTGTCGGCGGACACCAGTAGTGAACGCTGAATGCAGCGGACGAAGTCGTCGCCATCCGGCAGCACGCGGCGCAGCACCTGCTCCAGCATCGGTCCGTCGGCACCGCAGGCCGAACAGGAGCCGACCTCTTCGTGATCGGTGCACACCAGCACGCAGCTCTCGTCATCCGGTGCGGCGAGCAGGGCCTGCAGGCCGGCGTAGCAGGACAGCAGGTTGTCCAGGCGCGCGCCAGCGATAAAGTCGCCGTTCAGGCCGATCACTGCGGCGGCCTGGGTGTCGTAGAAGCTCAGCTCGTAGTCGAGCACCGCATCGGCGCTGAAGTCATGTTCGCGGGCCAGTTGTTCGGTAAGCAGGGCACGAAAATCCGCGGTCTCGGGGTCGGCCAGCTGGGCCAGGATGGGCGGCAGTTCGGTCTGCGCGTTGATCGCCCATCCCTGGTTGGCTTCACGGTTGAGGTGGATAGCCAGGTTGGGGATGTCGGCGATGGGGCCCTGAAAATCGATCAACTGGCTTTCCACCTTGCCGTCACGGCGGTAGGTGACGCGACCGGCCAGGGACAGGTCGCGGTCGAACCAGGGGGCCAGGAGTGCACCGCCGTAGACTTCCACGCCCAGTTGCAAAAAGCCCAGCCGCGCCAGTTCCGGTTGTGGCTTGACCCGCAGGCAGGGGCTGTCGGTATGGGCGCCGACCAGGCGCAGGCCCGCTTCGACCGGGGCGCGCTGGCCCAGCTTGAAGGCGATAAGGGAGGAGTCGTTGCGTGTCACGTAATAGCGCCCGCCCGCCTCGATATGCCAGCTGGCGCGCTCATCCAGAGCCTGGAAGCCTGCGGCCTGCAGGCGCGTGGCCAGACTACGGGTGGCGTGAAAGGGAGTCGGCGAGGCCTTGAGAAAATCGATCAGGCCTTGGTTCAGTGAATCGCGCATAGGGCACTCCAGGCGGTAGTGTGCGCAGTTTAGCGGATTTGCCCCCGGGATTGGGCTGGGCTTCAGGTCGCCAGGCTGACCAGACTGAGCAGGTAGCCGTCGAACTCGGCAAACTGCCCCTGTATCCGGCTGCCTGCGAGCCAGTCCGGGTGCAGGTCTGCCAGCAGGCGCATGTGCAGTTGACCGCTGCTGTCGACCTCAAGCAGTTCGGCATCCTGGAAATAAAAATGACGCAACACCAGTGGATAGAGCGCCTTGAACAGGCTTTCCTTGGCGGAAAAGGTCAGGCTGATACGTTGCGCTCGCTGCGCCGGGGGCAGGCCTTCCAGGCGAAACAGTTCGGCGGGGGTCAGGATTTCAGCGGCCAGACGCTCGGCCCGGGCCGCCGGGATCAGCTTCTCCACATCCAGGCCCAGACCGCGCCATTGACTGGCATGGCCGACAACGGCGCCGGCCCAGCCACTGCCATGGGTGATGGCACCACTGACACCGGCCGGCCACTGTGGCGCTCGGTCGGTGCCACTGGCTGGCACCCGGGCCAGGCCGGTCAGGCGGCGCAGCGCCTCACGGGCGCAGAGCCGTCCGGCCAGGTATTCGGCCTGGCGCTTGGCCACGCCAGCCACGGGCTCGATGCTACAGCGCTGGAAGTCTGTGCTGAGAAATTGATGGATATCGAAGCGGGTGCTGATCAGCTGTACCCCTTCCAGCGCGATGGGCAAGGGCCAGTGTGCGCTCAGCGGGGTGCAGCAGGCGGGAAGGTCGTTGTCACTCATGGCTGTCATTGTGCCGTGCGGGACCTTGTCCGGCCAGTTGTCATGGCGGTTACATTTCTTTGCAAAGGGCCAACAAAGCTAAACGAAGTGGCGCGACGTTTTTTGCCAGACTCATTGCTGCGTTTTCTAGGAAGCGCAGGTGAGGTTGTAGCCGTAGCGCACTACCCGTGCACAGCTGCGGCATTTCTCTGAGAATGAGTACGGGAGCCCGTTTGGGCTCCCGTTTTTTTTGCTCCCTAGCACTGGCGAGTTGTACGCAACTTTTGTGGGTGGGCTAGCTGTGATCTCTCAGTAGGTTGTTCATCCGGGGCATTCCCGGAATTCTGGAAGTGCGACCAACCAAGCCTTCCAGGAGCCCCGGATGAACCTGCATAAACATGCCCGTCTTACCCCTCGCGGTCGAGCCCTTTTGGTTCAGCGAATTAATAACGGCCTGCGGGTCGAGGAAGCCGCCCCTGGCTTGCGTGATAACCTGTCGTACCAGAGCGGTTTGTGCCGAGATTGTTGATCTCCCCAGACGCCTCCTGCAGTCATCTGATGCGCGCACTGCCGCCTATCGTCGCGCCACCCTGGCGTTGTTCTGCGCCGGTTTCGCCACCTTCGCCTTGCTCTATTGCGTGCAGCCGCTGTTGCCACTGCTGGCGGTGCATTTTTCCGTCTCGGCGGCGGGCAGTAGCCTGGCGCTGTCGCTGACCACCCTGAGTCTGGCGCTTTGTCTGCTGGTTGCCGGCGCCCTGGCCGAACGCTTCGGGCGCAAGCCGTTGATGGTCCTCGCCCTGGGCCTCGCCTCCCTGCTGGGCCTGGCTTGCGCGCTGGTCGATAACTGGAACCATCTGCTCTGGCTAAGGGCCTCGCTCGGCCTGGCCCTGAGCGGTTTGCCGGCCCTGGCGATGGCCTATGTTGGCGAGGCGTTCGATTCCGAGGCATTGCCGGCGGCCATGGGGCTGTATATCGGTGGCACCGCCCTGGGAGGACTGCTCGGGCGCCGGCTGGCTGCCCATGCTGGGCGTGCTGGAACTGCTGTTTATCGCAGCGGGGCTGAGCGCGCGCAAACAGTAAAGGATGAAAAGGGTTCAGCTTAGGTTCAGCAAGGGTTCAGGAGGTGTTCAGCAAGGCTTGGGCAACATAGGCCCCGAGTTAAGCAGCAC
Organism: Pseudomonas sp.; assembly: GCA_041592855.1. Lineage (GTDB taxonomy): Bacteria > Pseudomonadota > Gammaproteobacteria > Pseudomonadales > Pseudomonadaceae > Aquipseudomonas. Next base: position 5,541 of record JBFHPI010000043.1, on the reverse strand, counting down.
CCATCAACCACTGAGGATGTCACCATGAACCGCACGCTGAGCCAACTGGCCCTGGCCACTTCCCTGACCTTCGCCGCTGTGGCGGCCAATGCCTCCGATACCTTCGTCGGCCTGACCTGGGGCCAGACCGACAACAACATTCAGAAATCCAGTTCACTGAACAGCAACCTGAACAACCCCAAGCTGGACAAGGTGATCAACGATACCGGCACCGGGGGGGTGCGCGCCGGTCAGGTCAGCGATGACGCACGCTTTTACATGACCTACGAGAATGTTTCCGACAGCCACCAGGGCTTCAAACTGCGTCAGCAAAATCTGCTGGGTAGCTATGATGTGTTCCTGCCGGTGGGCAGTTACAACACCAAACTGTTCGGTGGCGCCACCGCCGGCCTGATCAAGCTGGAGCAGGAGAGCAAGGGTTTGAAGCGTGACAGCGATATCGGCTATGCCATCGGTTTGCAGGCCGGCCTGCTGCAGGATATCAACGACAATGCTTCGATCGAGGCCGGCTATCGCTACCTGCGCAGCAATGCCAACACCGAAATGGCCGCCCATGGGGGTGGTAAGCTCGGCTCCCTGGACCTTCATAGCAGCGCTCAGCTGTACCTGGGGGCCAACTACAAGTTCTGATCCTTCAGGTAGGCCGCAAGGGCCGGGTACAGTGCCCGGCCGCTTTATTGAGGAAACTACAGGATGAAACTGTTGGTTGTGGAAGATGAAGCGCTGCTGCGCCACCACCTCTATACCCGTCTTGGCGAACAGGGTCATGTGGTGGATGCCGTGGCCAATGCCGAGGAGGCGCTGTACCGCGCCGCCGAATACCACCATGACCTGGCGATAGTCGATCTGGGCTTGCCGGGTATCAGTGGCCTGGACCTGATCCGTCAGCTGCGCAGCCAGGGCAAGCGTTTTCCCATTCTGATTCTCACCGCGCGCGGCAACTGGCAGGACAAGGTTGAAGGCCTGTCGGCCGGAGCCGATGATTATGTGGTCAAGCCTTTTCAGTTCGAGGAGTTGGAAGCGCGCCTGAATGCCCTGCTGCGCCGTGCCTCGGGCTTTACCCAGGCGAGCATCTGCGCCGGCCCGCTGGCGCTTGACCTCAATCGCAAGCAGGCACTGCTCAATGGCCAGCCCCTGGCCCTGACTGCCTACGAATACCGCATTCTCGAATACCTGATGCGTCACCAGCAGCAGGTTGTGGCCAAGGAGCGGCTGATCGAGCAGCTCTACCCGGGTGACGAGGAGCGCGATGCCAATGTCATCGAAGTGCTGGTCGGTCGTCTGCGCCGCAAGCTGGAGGGCGATATCCAGTTCAAACCCATCGACACCGTGCGGGGTCAGGGTTACCTGTTTACCGAGCGTTGCCGATGAGCACACTGCTGCAGCGCCTGCTGGCCATGCAGCGTGGTGCTTCCCTGCGCCTGCGTCTGATCCTGGGCACCAGTGTGCTGGCCGTGCTGTTTATGCTGGCCCTGTTGCCGGCCCTGCGCGGCGCCTTCGTGATCGCCCTGGAACAATCCATTGAAAAACGCCTGGCCGCCGATGCGGCTGCCCTGGTTTCTGCAGCGCGTACGGAAAATGGCCAACTGCAGATGCCCGATCAGCTACCCGATGAGGAGTTCGACAACCTTGAGGCCACCCTGCTGGGGATGATCTTCGACCGCGAGGGCAGGCTGGTCTGGCGTTCTCGTTCGGCGCCGCTGCACCTGGATTACCGGCCGCATTACGATGGGCGCGGCCATGAGTTCTTGCAGGTACGCGATGAGCAGGGGGCCGAGTTTTTCGTGTATGACGTCGAGGTGGATCTGCTACGTGGCCAGAGTGCGGCGTTCAGCGTGGTCACCCTGCAGCCGGCCAGTGAGTACGAGGTGCTCTATCGGCGGTTCAACAACCAGTTGCAGCTCTGGTTGGGCGGCGCATTGCTGGTGCTGGTGGCGTTGCTCTGGTTTGGCCTGACCTGGGGCTTTCGCAGTCTGCGTGGCCTCAGTGTCGAACTGGATCAGGTGGAGGCCGGCGGCCGCGACAGCCTCAGCGAAGAGCACCCACGCGAGATGCTGCGTCTGACCGGCTCGCTCAATCGCCTGCTGGAGAGTGAACGCCAGCAGCGCGAGCGCTACCGCCACTCCCTGGATGATCTTGCGCATAGCCTGAAAACGCCCCTGGCCGTCCTGCAAAGCGTCAGCGAGGTGATCGCCAGCCAGCCGCATAATCGCGAACAGGCCCAGGTGCTGCAGAGTCAGGTTGAGCGCATGAGCCAGCAGATCGGCTATCAGCTGCAGCGTGCCAGCCTGCGCAAGAGTGGTCTGGTGCGCCACCGGGTCTTGCTGGCGCCACTGCTCGATACCCTGAGTGGGGCGCTGGACAAGGTCTACCGCGACAAGCAGGTGCACCTGCTGCGTGATTTCCCCGGGCACATCTGGGTGCCCATGGAGCAGGGCGCCTTGCTGGAGCTGCTGGGTAACCTGCTGGAAAACGCTTACCGCCTGTGCCTGGCCCAGGTGCGCGTCAGTGCCGTGCAGCAGGGGCGTATATTCGAGCTCTGGGTCGAGGATGACGGTCCCGGCGTGCCTGAGGATCAGCGGGCACGCATTCTCAAGCGTGGCGAGCGTCTGGATGTCCAGCATCCGGGGCAGGGCATCGGCACAGCGGTGGTCAAGGACATTATCGAGAGCTATGGCGGCGAGTTGCTGCTGGAGGATTCGCCGCTTGGCGGGGCCTGTTTCCGCATCCGTCTGCCGACCTTCTAGCCAGCACCTGGCGAGAGCGCCTGCCGCCATCAGTGCGTGATCACAGCCTATGACCCCTTGGCCTTAGGCAATACAAATAGCTACATAGATACCCGTCTGCGTTGCTTCCCTAAAGGCTCCAAGGGACTACACTGCCAGCTATAAGAAAAAATACAGTGCCTTTTTACTGGCCGCCAACGGAGACTTCATTCCGTGCATCTGAACCGGGCATTTAACATCCTGGTCGCTGTTTTAGTTGCCTGTCTGAGTCTTGAGGCTTCGGCGCAACCGGGGCCGATTGAAATCACCCCAGCGGCAAAAATCCAGGCCCATTTCCACTTCTGGGAAGACACCACAGGTGACGCCCGGATTGATCAGGTGGTGGGTCTGCCCGATGAGCGCTGGTCGCTTGTCGCCGATGGGAATGGCACCTTCGGTCTGACCCGGTCTGCCTACTGGTTGCGCTTTTCCCTGCGCAACCAGGCCCCGCTCAATGTCAATCTGATCGCTGAACTGGCCTATTCCCAGCTGGATGATGTGGCGTTCTATGTGTATGCCAATGGCGCCCAGGTCAAAGTGCTGAAAACCGGCGACAGCCGCGCTTTCTATCCCCGTGATGTGGATCATCCAAGCATGCTGTTGCGGGTGTCTCTGGCGCCTGAGGAGGAGAAGAGCGTCTTTGTCCGAGTGGCGACTGACGGTTCCATGGTCGTGCCGCTGCGTATCTGGCGTGAGCAGGCATTTTATGAGGCTACTGCTCATGAGCTGAAGCTGCATTTTTTCTACTACGGCTGCATCTTTGTCATCATCCTGATCAATCTCGCCGTATGCCTGCGGCTGCGCGAGAAGCTCTATCTCTACTACGCCCTTGCCTTGCTCGGTTATCTGCTGTTTTTCGCCTCGATCAAAGGCTTCAGCTTCCAGCACCTCTACCCCCATGCGCCGCTTCTGCATGCCAAGGCGCTAATTGTGTCGATACCCGCCCTGGCGCTGTTTTCCCTGCTGTTCTGCCGGGAGTTTTTGAACACCCGAGTCAACAGTCCGCGTCTGGATAAATTACTGATCGGGATGATGGTGTTCGAGTTGCTGTATCTGCTCTCGGCACCTTTTCTCGACTATCACCGGGGGATCCAGCTGGCCTCGTTTTCAGCGTTGTTCTTTTTCTCGCTGCTGCTGGTTGCAGGCCCCGTGGTCTGGGTGGCTGGCGTGCGGGCAGGGGCATTCTTTACCCTGGCCTGGACGCCTCTGACGATCGGGGTGCTGGCAACTGCGGGGCGGGCGCTGGGGGTCTTTCCGGAGAATTTCTTTACCGAGAACGGCATGCAGATAGGCTCTGCACTCGAAGCCTTTATCCTGACCCTGGCACTGGCGGACCGGCTTTATCATGAGCGCGAAGACAAGATCGTCGCCCAGGCCGCCAGCCTGCAGGAGGCGCAGTCGCGCAATATCGCCCAGAACCTGCTCACCGAGGCCCTGACCCATGACCCGGTGAGCGGGTTGCCCAACCGCAACCGTTTTGAATGGATGGTGGATCAGCAGCTGCAACAGGCGCCTGAGCGTCGTTATATGGTGGGTTTGGCTCGCATCAGCCGTCTGGATGAAATCAATCGCACCCTGGGCCTGGCCAGAAGTGAATGGATCATCAAGCGTGTGGCACAGCAGATGGTCGAATTGGCCGCCGGTCTGCCTTTTATTCAAGCCATTCGTGATGATCAAGGCCGGGAAGAGCGGGTTTATCAACTCTCGGGTGACTGTTTCTGCCTGCTGGTGGATGTGGACAAGGCCGGGCACGATTTCTCAGCCCTCAACAGCGCGCTGAGGCGTCTGGCCGAGCCGATCTGGCTGGATCACCTGGCCATTGAGCTCCAGCCCCGTTTCGGCGCGGCCAGTTACCCTGAGCACGGCCAATCTGCCGCCGAACTGATCCGCAATGCCCACGTCGGTATGGAGATCGCGCCCCGGTCCGGCAATGAAACCGGTATCTATTCGCCCAAGTACGATATCTACAGCGAGAGCCGTCTGACCCTGATGGCGGATCTGCGCAATGCCCTGCAACAGAACCAGATGATGCTCTATTACCAGCCCAAGCAGGATCTCGAAAGCGGGCAGATTGTCGGCGTGGAGGCGTTGATTCGTTGGCACCATGCTGAGCGCGGCTGGGTAAGCCCGGCAGACTTTATTCCCCTGGCGGAGGACACCGGTGTCATCACCCAGCTGACCCGCTGGGTCATCGGCCAGGCCACTAGAGACCTGGCTGAGTTGCACGGTGACAGGTACCCGTTGAGCGTCGCCATTAATATTTCCGCACGCGACCTGGAGTCCGCCGAGATTAAGGATGTGTTGGAGCTGGCGCTCAAGCAGAATGGACTCCAGGCGTGCTCCGTTACCCTTGAAATCACCGAAACCGCGGCCATGCGCGACCCAGCCCGTAGCCTGCTGGCGCTCAATAGCCTGGCCGATCTGGGCTATCAGATCTCCATCGATGATTTTGGCAGTGGCTACTCCTCCCTGTCCTATCTCAAGCAGCTGCCGGCTGCGGAGCTGAAGCTGGATCGTTCGCTGATTCACGATATCTGCGTCAGTGAAAGTGCCGACGTGATTGTCTCGACAGCCATCCAGATGGCGCGCAGCCTCGGTTACCGGGTCGTGGGGGAGGGGATTGAAGAGGCCGAAACGGCCGGGCGTTTAAAGGCCAAGGGCTGCGATTTGCTGCAGGGCTTCTGGCTGTGCAAACCCAAGCCGATCCACGAACTCAAGCAGTGGCTGCAGGACTTCGAGGCGCAAGGTGCCGCGACCCGCTCCCTGGGACTATAGG
>JBFHPI010000042.1:0-12643 GCA_041592855.1 Pseudomonas sp. | reverse complement strand
TCATAAACGAAAGGGATGGGTGCAAGCACCGCGACTCAGCCACCTTAAGTGATCAGCGCCATTGCGTAAAATGATATATTCGCAACACAACATGCCGATAATTGAAACAACCATGGACAACCACACTCTCAGACTCTTTCTCGCACTGGCCGACAACCTGCATTTCGGCAAAACCAGCCGCGAGCAGCATGTCAGCCCCTCCGCACTCAGCCGCAGCATCAAGCAGCTCGAAGAGGAACTCGGAGCCACGCTGTTTCTGCGTGACAATCGCTCAGTTCGCCTTACCCGAGAAGGACAGCAACTACGCGAATACGCCAGTGAAGTCATCAAGGGCTGGCAGGCCTTGCGCCAAAGCCTCAGGCAGGACCAACTGACATTGCATGGAGAGCTCTCTCTGTATTGCTCGGTAACTGCCAGCTACAGCTTCCTCTATGAGATCTTGAGCAGCTTTCGCCGGGACTACCCGCGCATCGAGATGAAACTGCATACCGGCGATCCGGCAACAGCCGTCGAGCGCGTCCAGGAAGGCCTGGAAGACCTGGCCATTGGCGCCCGCCCGGACAGCCTGCCGACCGGCATCGCCTTTCAATCCATCGCTCGCTCTGCGTTGTGCTTTATTGGCCCGCAGGCGCCGCAACTCTTGACTGAAGAACAACTGACAAACCCCGGCCCGGAAACCTGGCGGGATGTGCCGATGATTCTCTCTGAAGAGGGTCTGGCCCGAACCCGTACCGACCGCTGGTTGAAGAGCCACGCCATCAAACCGCGAATCTACGCCCAGGTAAGCGGCAATGAAGCCATCGTCAGCATGGTCAGCCTAGGCTTCGGTATTGGCGTGGCCCCACAGATCGTTCTCGAAAACAGCCCACTGACCGCACGCATCCGTATCTACGATATTCAGCCACCCTTGGTCGCCTACGACATTGGCCTGTTCGCACTGGAAAAACGCCTCAAGGAGCCCCTGATCAGTGCCTTCTGGAATCGCCAGGGCTAGAAGCGACAACCCTGTAAAAAGCAAAAAGCCCCCGGAGATACTCCCCCGAGGGCTTTTCACCTTGCAGATCAAGCCACAAAGCCGGCCAGACTGCGGACTGCCTACAAGCGCATCAGATGCTTAGCACCTTGTCGCCGCGCGCAATGCCGGTGACACCACTGCGTACGGTTTCCAGAATCGACGCGGTGCCGATGGCCTGGATAAAGCTGTCGAGCTTGTCGCTGGTACCTGCCAACTGGATGGTGTAGACGCTGCTGGTCACATCGACGATCTGCCCGCGGAAAATATCGGTGGTGCGCTTGACCTCGGCACGCTGGGCGCCGGTGGCCTTGACCTTGACCAGCATCAGCTCGCGCTCGACGTGAGCGCTTTCCGACAGGTCGACCAGCTTGACCACCTCGACCAACTTGTTGAGGTTCTTGGTGATCTGCTCAATGACTTCGTCATGGCCGACAGTTGTCAGGGTCAGACGCGACAGGGTCGGGTCTTCGGTCGGCGCCACGGTCAGACTTTCGATGTTGTAGTTGCGCTGCGAGAACAGACCGACCACGCGGGACAGTGCGCCGGGCTCGTTTTCCAGCAGCAGGGAGATAATGTGTCGCATGATTAGGTCCGCTCCGTCTTGCTCAGCCACATGTCGCGCATGGCACCGTCTTTGATCTGCATCGGATAGACGTGCTCGCTGGTATCCACCTGAATATCGAGGAATACCAGGCGATCCTTCATGGCGAAGGCCTTTTCCATCATCGGCTTAAGATCTTTCAGATCGGTAATACGCATGCCGACATGGCCATAGGCCTCAGCCAGCTTGACGAAGTCCGGCAGCGACTCCATGTAGGAGTGCGAGTGACGACTGCTGTACATCATGTCCTGCCACTGACGCACCATGCCGAGGGCGCCGTTGTTCAGGTTGACGATCTTCACCGGCAAGCCGTATTGCAAACAGGTGGACAGCTCCTGAATATTCATCTGGATACTGCCTTCACCGGTCACGCAAGCCACATCGTCATCCGGAAAGCTCAACTTGACACCCATGGCCGCCGGGAAGCCGAAGCCCATGGTGCCCAGACCGCCGGAGTTGATCCAGCGATTGGGTTTGTTGAAGCGGTAATACTGCGCCGCGAACATCTGATGCTGACCCACATCGGAGGTTACGAAAGCATCCCCACCCGTGACTTCAGACAGTGTTTCGATCACGGTCTGCGGCTTGATGATGCTGCCGTCGCCCTTGTCATAAGGGAACAGGCCGCGATTGCCACGCCATTCGTCAATCTGCTTCCACCAGCTCGCCAGCGCCTCCTTGTTCAGGTTCTCGCCGATTTCCTTAAGGATGGCGACCATCTCGGTCATCACGCTGTCGACCGGACCGACAATCGGGATATCAGCCTTGATCGTCTTGGAAATGGAAGCCGGATCGATATCGACGTGAATGATCTTGGCATTCGGGCAGAACTTGCTTGCACCGTTGATCACGCGATCATCGAAACGGGCGCCGACCGCCAGAATCACATCGGCATGGTGCATGGCCAGGTTGGCGGTGTAGCTGCCGTGCATGCCAAGCATGCCGAGGAACTGGCGGTCAGTGCCCGGATAGCCACCCAAGCCCATCAGGGTATTGGTGACGGGCAGATTGAGCATCTGCGCCAGCTCAGTCAGCGGCGCTGCAGCACCACCCATAATCACACCGCCACCGGAATAGACGATCGGACGCTTGGCGCTCAGCAGTAGCTCGGCGGCCTTGCGGATCTGTCCGGAGTGGCCACGCAGGGCCGGGCTGTAGGAGCGCAGCTTGACCTTCTTCGGATAGACGTATTCGAACTTTTCAGCCGGATTGGTCATATCCTTCGGAATATCCACGACCACAGGGCCTGGACGGCCGGATTGGGCCAGGTAGAAAGCTTTCTTCAGGACTTCCGGAATTTCCGAGGCGTGTTTGATCATGAAGCTGTGCTTCACGATGGGCCGGGAAATGCCGATCATATCGGTTTCCTGGAACGCATCGGTACCGACCATGGTGCTCGGTACCTGACCGGACAACACGACCATGGGGATCGAGTCCATATAGGCGGTGGCTATGCCAGTGATGGCATTGGTTGCACCGGGCCCGGAAGTCACCAGCACGACACCAGCCTTGCCGGTAGCACGGGCATAGCCGTCAGCCATATGAGTAGCCGCTTGTTCATGACGAACCAGGATGTGCTGGACTTCCGGTTCCTTGAACAGGGCATCGTAGATATGCAGCAGGGCACCGCCCGGGTACCCATAGATGTTCTTAACGCCTTCGTCACGCAAGAAGCGGACGACCATTTCAGCGCCGGATAAAAGCTCCACGTTGTTCACCTCATGTACGCCAGAATGCCACCCAACAACGAATGGCCCTAAGTAGGTCTTACTGTCAGCGGACACGCACGACGGTGGTCGTGGATTCGAAACATCAGCTTGACGAGTAACGGAGCAGCCCATGGTCTTGCGGGGCTGGCCCTCCCAGCGCGAGGTAACGCGTTGCGGGTGTCACGGTTCGGCACGGGTAGCGCCTCTGTTCGCTGAGCTGGAGGACACTTGCGGCGGACTCCACTACAGCGAACGTTGGATTGTTCGGATTCGGTCATGCCAAGTCAAGTAATCCGTGACGAAATCTGCAAAAGGCCGGCATGACAACGCGACTAAGTGCTTGAGCGGGGGAAAAACGCTTCATCATGCGGCTCTGTGACAAAGCGCAGGATGACGATTCGGGCATTTTGGTTATAGTAATGGACAGCAATTGCCGCTCACATAAGGAAACAGCATGCGCCGCATGATGATCGCCACCAGCTTGCTGCTTGCCATAAGCACAACAGCCATGGCCGGGCAAATCTATAAATGGGTCGATGCCCAGGGTATTACCCATTTTGGCGCACAGCCCCCCTATGGACAGCAGGCAACCCCTGTCAACACTGCAGCACCGCCCTCACTGGGGAGCGAGCCTGTTGCGGTCGACGAAGAGGAGGTGGTCGTCGAGAACACCGACGACCCTGAACAAGCGGAAGTTGATCGCAAGGTGAAGCAGGAGCTGGCCGCTCAGGAAGCCAAGCGCAAGAAGTACTGCGAAGACGTGCGCACCACCCTGGCACAGCTACAAAACAACCCCCGGATCCGCATGGAGGTCAACGGCGAAGTGAAGCGCCTGAGCGAGAAAGAACGCCAGCAGCGAATCAGCGAAGCACTCAAAGGAATTGAAGAGCACTGCAAGTAATACTCGCACCACTACAACAAGCCGCGACCTTACTCGGCGAGGGTGATCAGCCGATCAAACTCGCCCAACACCTCGATCAATCTTTGCGCCTGCGCAGAGGATGCCCCATAGACCTGTTCGGCCATGGCCTGAATACCGGAAGCCCGCGGCAGTGGCCCGCCACTTTCCAGCACGTATTTCATACGCGGTAGAAAAACCCACTGCAGCCACTGCTCAAAGGTCAAGGTGTCAATACAAAAGGGCTGCTGACTGGCCAACGCCTGCTCCCCAGGCGAATCGCTCTCCCACCACCCTTGCATCCGCAGTTCTCGCTCAATCAGCAGCAACTGATCGGCCACCTGCAGCACCCGACTGTCCATCAGAGGCTCACACGGGCCTGTTCACGAGCCTGGGCTGCGCCAGCGGCATCCCCCTGACGCTCACGTGCCTGGGCAATCAGATTCCAAAGGCTGGCCTGCAAGGCAGGGCGTCCTGCGGCGTAACTGAGTCCGCGACGCGCAAACTGCTCGGCCTGGGCAGCATCCCCCTGAGCCAGTCGCACTTCCGCCAAGCGATAGAGCACCTGAGGCTCACGCGGCGCAATACGCTGGGCGCGCTCCAGGCTTGCCGCAGCGCCATTCAGATCGCCGCCGCCCTGCTGCTGCTGAGCCGTGGTCAAAAGGGCTAGCACAGGCCCATCGAGCTGCTCATCCTGAGCCAGAGTGCCGGGAATACCGCTGGGGGCCACAGGCGCGGGGACGCTACCATAGCTGTCAGTTGCACCAGTGACAGGTGACCAGGGCTCACCGGCGGCGCCTGGCGCAGGGAAGGACTGAATAGGTGCGGAACTCGCCCCCCCTGGCACCATCACCACCACCCCCGAATCCTCGGGCAAGCTCTGCGCCTGAGCGGCAGGCGCCCCATAGCCGCCCTGGGCGGGTGCGGGCCGACCGATGGAACTACCAGCATCCACCACAGGGATGGAGCCACGCGGCACGGAGGCGCAGCCGGCCAGCAGCAAGGAAGCCAGCACAGCAGGAATCAAGCGCTTACTCACAGCAAATCCTCTTCAATTAATCGAGCCAACCACGTACCCAGTCCATCACTGAATCTACCGGCGCCTGCAACCCGCATGGGCTGCCAGGCAACGGCTCACTTCCGCGAATATAAGGCATCTGCACGGCTCCCGGACAGCTCGGGTCAGCCCCTCGGGCATCCAAAGGGTCAATCCAGGCCTGGGTCACATTGCCGGGCAGCGGCATATCCAACGGCAGCGGATCGGCCCTGCGCATAAAATCGGTCCACACCTGCAAGGCTCCGGTGGCGCCAGTCAAGGGCGTTGGACCGTTGTCATCACGGCCCAGCCACACCACCGCCAGTACATCCTGGCTGAAACCAGCAAACCAGCTGTCACGGGAATCATTACTGGTACCCGTCTTGCCAGCCAGGTTCAGGGAGCGCGGCAATTGACTGTAAACCGAGCGCCCGGTTCCCTCGGCCATGGTGCGCTGCATGGCATTCTGCAGCAGATAGATGGCCCCGCTGTCAAAACGCTGCTGGATCTGGAAGGGGTAGCGCTTGAGCGGTTCACCATCGGCCGTCAACACATTGCGAATGCCGCGCAGGGGCGTATTGAAACCGCCATTGGCCAGAGTCTGGTACATGCCCGCCACTTCCAGCGGACTCAAACCGCCGGCCCCCAGCAACATGGACGGGTAAGCCGGCCAGTCGTGATCGACCCCCAAGCGTTCCAGGGTTTTCAGTACGGTCGGCACACCCAGCTCCATCCCCAGACGGGCCGTGGACAGGTTGTAGGAATTGACCAAGCCCTGGTACAGGTAAATGGTGCCATGGGCCTTGCGGTCATAATTCTGCGGGCTCCAGACCTGGCCATTGGCCCCCTTGATGGAAAAGGGTTCGTCTTGCAACAGGCTGGTCAGGCTGTACTGACTGGGCCGTTCCAATGCGGCCAGGTAGATCGCCGGTTTGATCAGCGAACCGATCGGCCGCACCGCATCCATGGCCCGATTGAAACCGGCAAAGCGCGGCTGACGGCTGCCGATCAGCGCTTGCACCTCGCCGTTCTCCGGATTGGTCACAACCATGCCGGCCTCTACTTCATCCACGCCCTTGCGACCCGACAGGCGCTTAAGCGAGTCAGCCAGCGCCCCCTCAGCCTTGAACTGCAGGATGGGGTCGAAACTGGTGAAGATGCGCAACCCTTCTTCGGTCAGGTCCTCCTCGCGGTAATCCTCGCGCAACTGGCGCTTGACCAGATCCAGGAACGCCGGAAAGGAACTGTCGGCCATGCTGCCTCGGCGCGTTACACCTAGAGGCTTGGCCTTGGCCGCGGCGGCTACCTCGGCGGTCACCACGTTCTGCTCAACCAACAGGTCAAGTACCAGATTGCGTCGCTCCAGGGCTCGCTCGGGGTTACGCCGGGGGTTATAGAAGGTCGGCCCCTTGACCATCCCCACCAGCAGCGCCACTTGTTCGAGCTGCAGCTCCGACAGCGGCTGACTGAAGAAATACTGGCTGGCCAAGCCGAAGCCATGCACTGCGCGCTGCCCATCCTGACCGAGGAACACCTCGTTGAGATAGGCTTCAAGAATTTCCTGCTTGTCGTAGTGCAGCTCCAACAGCACCGCCATCATGGCCTCGGTGGCCTTGCGTGACAGACTGCGTTCATTGGTCAGGTAGAAGTTCTTGACCAGCTGCTGCGTCAGGGTGCTGCCCCCCTGGACCAGGCGACCGCTGGTGGCGTTGACCCAGAAGGCCCGGGCAATCCCTTTGGGCGATACGCCAAAGTGATTGAAAAATTCACGATCTTCCACCGCCACCAGGGTTTCCACCAGATAAGGCGGCACCTGCTCCAGCTTGATCAGCACCCGATCTTCCTGATGGGCCGGGTATAGCCCGCCTATCAGCAATGGCTCCAGGCGCGCTACCGGCAGCTCACGGCCATTGGCCAGATTCAGGCCCGCGACAAAATCGCCGGAGACTCGCACCCGCACCCGCTGGGCCGGTTCACTGCCTTCGTAGAACTGAAAACCGCGGGACTGCACCTCGATGCTGTTGCCCGCCACCGATATCACCCCCGGCCCGGATACCGTCGACGCACGGCGATAGCCCAGGGCATCCAACTCCTGGAGGAAGTCGTCCTTGGCCAGTTTCTGCCCGACAAACAGCTCCAAAGGCCGTGCATAGACCTTAGCCGGCACCGTCCAGCGCTTGCCGGAAAATTTCTCCTGCACCACGGCGTCCAGGTAGACCGCGAACACAGCCAGGATCACCAGCCCGACCAGGCCGAGTTTGAGGGCCCAGCCGAACAGACGACGTGCCATGTTGGGGCGGGGTTTAGCGCGAGAGCGGGAAGATCGAGTACGAGTCATGGCGCGGCATTATACGCACTTTGCTTGGCACCAGCAGGGCGCCGTGGCGGTTTGCACAGTAGCGCACAGCAGACATAATGAGCGCCTTCTCATAGCCCAAGAACGCCAAGGATCGCCCGTGAGCCAAGCCCTGATCAGCGCATTGCAGAATCCAGCCCTCTACCCTCACCCGGTGGACGGTTTCCAGGTCATCGAAACCCACATTTCCTGGGTGATTCTCACCGGCCCCTACGCCTACAAGATCAAGAAGCCGATGAACTTCGGCTTTCTCGACTTCACCAGCCTGGCAGACCGCAAACACTTCTGCGAGGAAGAATTGCGCCTCAACCAGCGCCTGACTCAGGGCCTGTATCTGGAAGTTCTGCCGATCAGCGGTAGCATCGAGGCGCCGCAACTGGGCGGCGAAGGCCCGGCCATTGAATACGCCCTGAAGATGCGTCAGTTCCCCCAGAGCCAGCTGCTCAGTGCCGTGCAGGCCCGAGGTGAATTGAGCGAAGCCCATATCGACGCACTGGCCAGGCAAATCGCCGATTTTCACGCGCGCACACCGGCGGTGGCCGCCGATCATCCATTGTGCGCACCGTCCGCCATCGTCGCGCCCATGCGGCAAAATTTCGAGCAGATCCGCCCTCTGCTCAGCGATGCCGCCGACCTGCAGCAACTGGACGCCCTTGAGGCCTGGACCGAAGCCAGCTTCGCCCGCCTGGAGCCACTGCTGGCAAAACGGGCGAGCAATGGCTCGATCCGCGAGTGCCACGGCGATATTCATCTGGGCAACGCCACCCTGCTGGACGATCAGGTGGTGCTGTTTGACTGCATCGAATTCAACGAACCGTTCCGCCTGATCGATGTTGCCTCGGATGCCGCTTTCCTCGCCATGGACCTCGAAGACCGCGGCCTCAAGGCCCATGCCCGACGCTTCGTCAGCGCCTGGCTGGAGCACAGCGGCGACTACGCGGCGCTGGAGCTGCTGAACTTTTATAAGACCTACCGCGCTCTGGTCCGCGCCAAAGTCGCCCTGTTCAGCCTGGCCCAGCAGAACGATGCCGTGCAAAAAGCGGTCACCCTGCGCCAGTACCGCAGCTATGCCACGCTGGCAGAAAGCTACAGCGCCATTCCCTCACACTTTCTGGCCATCACCCACGGGGTTTCAGCCGTGGGCAAGAGCCATGTGGCCATGCGCCTGGTCGAAGCGCTGGGCGCCATCCGCTTGCGCTCGGACGTAGAGCGTAAGCGCCTGTTCGGCGAGCAGCAAAACGCCGCGTCAGGCCAGATCGGCCAGGGCATCTACAGTGCGCAAGCCGGTACAGCCACCTACCAGCGCCTGCACCAACTGGCCCAGGATGCCCTGCATGCCGGTTTCCCGGTGGTGATCGACGCCACCTACCTGAAGTGGCCCCAGCGCCAAGCTGCCTGGAAAGTGGCGGAGGATGCCGGAGTGCCCTTCCTGATCCTCGACTGCCAAGCCCCGGAGGCGGTGATCGCCGGCTGGCTGGCGCAGCGCCAGGCACAGGGCCAGGACCCTTCCGATGCCACCCTGGAAGTGATTCAAGCCCAACAGGCCGGGCGTGAAGCGCTGTCCACCGAGGAACAGGCCCACAGCAAGCGTGTCGACACCCACGACAGCGCCAGCCTGGACAGCCTGATCGAGCGCATTCGCCAGCGCCTACCTGGTCTCTGATGCATGCGGCCTGGTTAGCCAGGCCCGCAACAGGCAAAGCCCGCAGCGGCTTCTATACTGGGGGCATAACCTCTGCTTGGATGCCCCCCATGAGCCAACCGCGCCAGCTGGACACCCCGCTCTATCGCCTGATCCATAGTGAAAACATCAAGGGTTTCAACGCCCAGAAGCCCAAGGAAGGCCTGGTTGATCTGAGTGGTGGCGATTTCCGCGGTCTCGACCTGCGCGCCCTGGACGCCCAGGGCATTGATTTCACTGACGCTTACTTTCGCGGCAGCGACCTGCGCGGCCTGGATTTGCGCAATACCCGCATGGAGGGCGCCAGCCTGGCCCATGCGCAGATTTCCGGTGCTTACTTCCCAGTAGAATTGACGGCTGACGAAATCCTTATGTCGGTCAACTTCGGCACCCGCCTGCGCTATAGAAAAAGCTAGACATGGATGCAGTCGCCGAACTCTTTGGCGCCCAGGCCGGCGCCTACGCCAGTTATCGTCCTCACTATCCAGGCAGCCTGTTTTCCTGGCTCGTCCAGCAGAGTCCCGACCACGACTGTGCGCTGGATATCGCCTGTGGCAACGGCCAGGCCAGTGGTCCCCTGAGCCAACACTTCACTCATGTCCTGGCCAGCGATGCCAGTCTTGCACAACTTCAGGCGGCCGATGCCCACAGCGGCGTGCACTACTACGTAGCGCCAGCCGAACGCCAGCCTCTGGCGGATGCCAGCCTCGATCTGATCGTAGTGGCGCAAGCCTTGCACTGGTTCGCCCACGACAGCTTCTTTGCGGAGGTCGACCGCTTACTCAAGCCCGGTGGATTGTTTTGCGCCTGGTGCTACAGCCTGATGAGCATCGACGTCGAACTGGATGCCATCTTGCATGATTTCTACTGGAAAACCCTGCATGGTTACTGGCCGGCCGGACGTGAACAGGTCGATAACGGCTACCGTGATATTGCGCTGCCCTGGCCACGCATCCCAGCGCCCAGCCAGGCCCTGCAAGCCGAATGGACGCTACCCCATCTGCTCGGCTATTTGCGGACCTGGTCGGCGCTGCAACGCCTGGAAGTCGAACAGGGGCAGGCGCCATTTCTTGCCCTCGCCACCCACCTGCAGCAGGCCTGGGGTGATCCAGAGCAAATGCGGCGCATCAACTGGCCACTACACTTTGTTTCGGGCATCAAACACTGACGCCATTCCCACCTGATACAGGCAAGGCGCTTGGATGAATGACGAACTGCAACACTTGAAGAACCTTGGCAAAACCTCGGCACAGTGGCTGCACGCCTCCGGCATCCACAGCCTCAATGACCTGCGCCGCCTTGGCGCAGTGGCTGCCTACAGGGCGGTAAAGGCCCGTGGTTTCCGGGTTTCCAAGGTGCTTTTATATGCCATTGAAGGCGCCCTGCTGGATGTGCACTGGAACGACCTGAGCCCCTCCCACAAGGCCGAGCTCAACAAGCAGATCGAACGTGGCCCCCGCGCGAACAAGAGCTAGCTCACAACCTGCACTGCCGGGGATTTACCTGAGCCGCGCTCCAGCCTATTGTTTGAGGGACGTTCGTGCGTTCAGTACGCCCAGCCAGCTCAAGGAAATTCGCTCATGTATCTACTCGGGGAGCAACCGGCCTACGCCGATCAGCTGATCAATCGACTGCAAAGCATCCCCACCCAACTGCTGGAAGGTCTTGCCCCTCTGGGCGCACCTCTGCAACTGGAGCAGATTGAAGATCTGGCCAAGGTGCTGCCCGGCAACCAGTTATTTATTATCGAAAACGGTCTGCTGCATGCCGTGGTCGACGAGCGCCCGCTGTTCTACCTGCAGGAAGGCGATCTGGTGGGCCTGCGTCAGGGGCTGGACATGCCTAGCTGCCGCTACAGCAGCGAAGAAAAGCTGAGCCTGATCCCCTATTCGCGCAACGCCGTGTTCCAGCACATCTATGCCAGCGAGGAGCGCCAGGAACTCTTTATCCAGTACCTGATCGGTCATACCGCCCTGCTTTCCGATGCCCTGGCGCGTCTTAAGCAACCGGAAATTCGTCCCGCTACCGGCTTCCAGCATTTTGCCGCTGGCGAGGAGCTCATCCATCAGGGCGATACTGCCGATCACGTCTTTATCATTATCGAAGGGCATGCCGAGGCTTTCGTCGACGGGCACAAGGTCGGTGATGTGCAAAAAGACGAAATCTTCGGCGCCATGGCCGTGTTCACCCGAGAAAGACGCAGCGCCACGGTGATTGCCAGCGAACCTTGCACCGTCATGGTGATTCCCAAGGAACAGTTCCTCAGCCTGATGCAAAGCAACCCGCGCATCGCCCACAGCCTGATCGAGAGCATGGCCAAGCGCATCGACCTGCTGAACAAGGAAGTCACCCAACTGCGCCAGCCCAACACCTGAGCCAATCCAGGGCAAAAAAAGAACCCGGCTTGTGCCGGGTTCTTCGTTAGCGATCCGAAACGGGCAGATGAAAATAGTTCGCAAAAAGGCTTTACATATAAATGAGAAGCGTTATTATTAACGCAACTGGTCGCGAGATCAGCCGATAAGCTCAAGAGACCCGCAGTCGGCCTCTTCAGATTATCTCCTCATCAGGCTAATCACGGTTATTGACCCGGCTCTTGCCGGGTCTTTTTTTGCCTAGACCCCAGGCCTTCAGCTTTCTCGCAGAAACGCCAAGGGGCGCACAGGGCGCCCCTCTTAGTGGACCCTCGTAACTTATCCCTTGCGCAGGCTGGCGCAGTCGTCCTGCTCGGGCTGTGCCGGGGTCAGCCAGAGGTAGTCGGCCTGGTCGGCATTAAGTTCACTGCCCACTTCCGCCAGGATCAGCACGGCACTTTCGCCCTGCCCACCCAGGTCACTCAGGTGCAGGGGCACCCCCAGGTCGCGGCGCACATGGAAGGCGCCGGCAATCAGCAGGCTCGGGGTCGGCGCGGCCAGCAACGCCTCGGCCATGCGCCGGTCGCGTTGCTGCTGCACGGCGAGCATGGCCGGCAGCTGACTCTCCGGCAGCAGGTTGCAGTGAGAACGGCGAATCTGCGCCAACAGGGCCTCGCGCACCGAAGCGGCAGTCGAAGCCGCACCCGGCAATTCAGGCACCTGACTGTAGATGGCCAGCACCTCGCGACGTTCCAGATTGGCCGCCAATAACGGATAGGGTTGGCGCAAAGCGTGCTGCAGCAGCGGCCCATACTGCGACCAGGCCCAGCCACGCTGCCAGGCCAGGGCCTGCAGCATGTCCTGTGGCACCTGGCCGGCGGCCAGCTCGGCACGCACCTGCTCGACCCTTGGCTGCTGATCGGGGTTGAGCATTTCCAACAGCAGGCTGCCCTGGGGCCGCTGTGCGGCCAGGCCACGCAACAGCCAGAGTTG
>JBFHPI010000041.1:0-12694 GCA_041592855.1 Pseudomonas sp. | reverse complement strand
GTCATCGACCACGATGATGAACTTGGTGTACATGAACTGGCGCAGAAAGCTCCAGATGCCGAACATCACCCGCTTGGCGTGGCCGGGGTAAGCCTTCTTGATGCTGACCACCGCCAGCCGGTAGGAGCAGCCCTCGGGCGGCAGGTAGAAATCGACAATCTCGGGGTACTGCTTTTGCAGCAGCGGCACGAAGACTTCGTTGAGCGCCACGCCGAGCATGGCCGGCTCGTCGGGCGGCTTGCCGGTGTAGGTGCTGTGATAGATCGGCTCGCGGCGCATGGTGATGCGCTCGATGGTAAATACCGGGAACGGCGCCTGCTCGTTGTAGTAGCCGGTATGGTCGCCGTAGGGGCCTTCCGGGGCGGTCTCGCCGGGATGGATCACCCCCTCCAGCACGATCTCGGCACTGGCCGGCACCTGCAGATCGCTGCCACGGGCCTTAACCAGTTCGGTGCGGTGGCCGCGCAGCAAGCCGGCGAAGGCGTATTCGGACAAACTATCGGGCACCGGGGTGACCGCGCCGAGGATGGTCGCTGGGTCCGCCCCCAGGGCCACGCACACCGGATAGGGTCGATCCGGATATTTCTGGCACCAGTCGCGGAAATCCAGGGCGCCGCCCCGGTGGCTCAGCCAGCGCATGATCAGCTTGTTGCGGCCATTCACCTGCTGGCGGTAGATGCCAAGGTTCTGCCGCTCCTTGTTGGGGCCCCTGGTGATGGTCAGGCCCCAGGTGATCAGCGGCGCCACGTCGCCCGGCCAGCAGTGCTGGATCGGCAGGCGGGTCAGGTCGACGGCCTCGCCCTCCAGCACAACCTCCTGGCAGGGCGCGTTGCCCACCACCTTGGGCGACATGTTGAGCACCTGCTTGAAAATCGGCAGTTTGTCCCAGGCATCCTTCATGCCCTTGGGCGGCTCAGGCTCCTTGAGAAAGGCCAGCAGCTTGCCGATTTCACGCAGCTCGCTGACTTCCTCGGCGCCCATGCCCAAGGCCACGCGCTTGGGCGTGCCGAACAGGTTGCCGAGCACCGGAGTGGTAAAGCCCGTGGGGTTCTCGAACAGCAGCGCCGGGCCACCCTTGCGCAGGGTGCGGTCGCAGATCTCGGTCATCTCCAGCACCGGCGACACCGGGGTCTGGATGCGCTTGAGTTCGCCGCGCTTTTCCAGTTCGCGGATAAAGTCGCGCAGGTCACGGTACTGCATGCTGGGGCCTCATAGGGGGCGAACCGATCGGGGCGCAAAGTTTAGCGCCGAAGTCGGTCTTTCTGAAGGATGATGCAACGTCCAGATGCACAAAAGCCGGGCAAGCCCGGCCTTGTGGCGCGCAGTAAATGCTTACTTGCGCTTCATCGACAGGAAGAACTCGTCGTTGGTCTTGGTCGTCTTCAGCTTGTCGATCAGGAACTCGATGGCGGCAATCTCGTCCATCGGGTGCAGCAGCTTGCGCAGAATCCAGATCCGCGACAGCTCTTCCTCGCCCGTCAGCAGCTCCTCGCGGCGGGTGCCGGAGCGGTTGATGTTGATGGCCGGGAACACGCGCTTCTCGGCGATACGGCGGTCGAGGATCAGCTCCATGTTGCCGGTACCCTTGAATTCCTCGTAGATCACCTCGTCCATCTTCGAGCCGGTTTCCACCAGCGCGGTGGCGAGGATGGTCAGGCTGCCGCCTTCCTCGATATTGCGCGCGGCACCGAAGAAGCGCTTGGGCTTCTCCAGGGCGTGGGCGTCGACACCACCGGTGAGCACCTTGCCGGAGCTGGGGATCACGGTGTTGTAGGCGCGGGCCAGACGGGTAATGGAGTCGAGCAGAATGACCACGTCCTTCTTGTGCTCAACCAGGCGCTTGGCCTTCTCGATCACCATCTCGGCGACCTGCACGTGGCGGGTCGGCGGCTCGTCGAAGGTCGAGGCGACCACTTCGCCGCGCACGGTGCGCTGCATTTCGGTCACCTCTTCCGGGCGCTCGTCGATCAGCAGGACGATCAGGTGGCAGTCGGGGTTGTTGCGGGTGATGTTGCTGGCGATGTTCTGCAACATGATGGTCTTGCCCGCTTTCGGCGGGGCGACGATCAGGCCTCGCTGGCCCTTGCCAATCGGCGCGCAGAGGTCGATCACCCGGCCGGTGATGTCCTCGGTGGAGCCATTACCGGCCTCCATGGTCAGGCGCTTGTTGGCGAACAGCGGAGTCAGGTTCTCGAACAGGATCTTGCTCTTGGCGTTTTCGGGGCGGTCGTAGTTGATGGTGTCGACCTTGAGCAACGCGAAGTAGCGCTCGCCGTCTTTCGGCGGGCGGATCTTGCCGACAATGGTGTCGCCGGTACGCAGGTTGAAGCGGCGGATCTGGCTGGGCGAGACGTAGATATCGTCGGGGCCGGCCAGATAAGAGGCATCCGCAGAGCGGAGAAAGCCGAAACCGTCCTGGAGAATCTCCAGCACGCCATCACCGGAGATCTCTTCGCCACTTTTGGCATGCTTCTTCAGCAAGGCGAAAATGATGTCCTGCTTGCGCGAACGAGCCATGTTTTCCAGGCCCATCTGTTCGGCGAGTTCCAGCAGTTCGGTGATCGGCTTTTGCTTGAGTTCGGTCAGATTCATAGGAATGACATGATCATTTTAGGAGGGAAATAAGCTAATCAGCTTGGGAGGCCGCGCCGCTGAGATAGCGAAAGGTTCGCCAGCGGATTTCGAAGATATTCGCGCAGGAACTGTCGGCGACGGCTTGCAGGGCGCTGCATAGAAAATGCAGCGAGGCCGAATGTAACACCAGCTTTATTGGCGCGTCTAGCGTTCAAAAAGAAAAAGCCCCGCATTTTGCGGGGCTTCTCAAGCAGCCAGGGCTCAGATATTGCTATCGAGAAAGGCCGCCAGCTGCGACTTGGACAGCGCGCCGACCTTGGTGGCTTCAACGTTGCCGTTCTTGAACAGCATCAGGGTCGGGATGCCGCGTACGCCGAACTTCGGCGGGGTGTCCTGATTCTCATCAATGTTCAGCTTGCACACCTTGAGCTTGCCCTGATAGTCCTTGGCGATCTCGTCCAGCACCGGGGCGATCATCTTGCACGGCCCGCACCACTCGGCCCAATAGTCGACCAGAACCGGGCCGTCGGCCTGCAACACATCCTGCTCGAAGCTGGCATCGCTGACGTTGGTGATGAATTCGCTCATGGACTGTCTCCGTAATCGGATGCAAAAAGATGGGCGCATGATAGCCCGGCTTGCGCCCCACAGGAAGGCGCCGGCCATTGAGCCTTTCTATGGCTGCGTGCAAGCAGCGCTGTCACACAGCCGTGCGACACTGCAATGCGTTGGCGTGCCTGCCCTATCGTGGCAGGATGGCGCATCACGCATCGAGATCTCAGCACCATGGCCCATCCTTCCATCGACTCCTTTCCCATGATTGCCGCCATCGACCTGGGCTCGAACAGCTTTCATATGGTCCTGGCCAAGGCCGATCATGGCGAGATTCGCATTCTGGAGCGTCTGGGCGACAAGGTGCAGCTGGCAGCCGGCCTGGACGATGAGCGCATGCTCAGCGAGGAAGCCATGCAGCGCGGGCTCGATTGCCTGCGTCGTTTCGCCCAGCTGACCGCCAACCTGGCCGAAGGCGCGGTGCGCATCGTCGGCACCAATGCCCTGCGTGAAGCGCGCAACCGCGCCGAGTTTATCCGGCGCGCCGAGGAGATTCTGGGCCATCAGGTGGAGGTGATTTCCGGTCGAGAGGAAGCACGACTGATCTATCTGGGCGTGTCCCACAGCATTGCCGACACCCCGGGCAAGCGCCTGGTCACCGATATCGGCGGCGGCAGCACCGAATTTATCATCGGCCAGCGCTTCGAGCCGCTGCTGCGTGAAAGCCTGCAGATGGGCTGCGTCAGTTTTACCCAGCGTTTCTTTCGCGACGGCAAGATCACCCCGGCGCGCTATGCCCAGGCCTACACGGCGGCACGCCTGGAAATCATGGGCATCGAGCACGCCCTGCGCCGCCTCGGCTGGGAGGATGCAGTGGGTGCCTCGGGCACCATCAAGGCCATCGGTCTGGCCATCCAGGCCGCCGGCCTGGGCAGTGGCGAAGTCAATGCCGAGGGGCTGGCCTGGCTCAAGCGCAAAGTATTCAAGATCGGCGAGGCAGACAAACTCGACCTCGACGGCATCAAGCCGGACCGCCGAGCCATCTTCCCCGCCGGCCTGGCCATTCTCGAAGCCATCTTCGATGCCTGTGCCATCGAGCGCATGAGCCATTCCGAAGGTGCGCTGCGCGAAGGGGTGCTGTATGACCTGATGGGGCGCCACCAGCATGAGGATGTCCGCGAACGCACGCTGAGCTCGCTGATGGAGCGTTACCACGTCGACCTGGAGCAGGCCTCACGGGTGGAACGCAAGGCGCTCTCGGCCCTGGACAAGGTCGCCGGCGACTGGCAACTGCAAGAGGACTGGCACCGCGAGCTGCTCAGCTGGGCCGCCAAGGTGCACGAGGTGGGGCTGGATATCGCCCACTATCAGTATCACAAGCACGGCGCCTACCTGATCGAACACTCGGACCTGGCCGGCTTCTCCCGTCAGGATCAACAGATGCTGGCCCTACTGGTGCGCGGCCACCGACGCAATATTCCCAAGGACAAGTTCGCCGATTTCGGCGCCGATGGCATCAAGCTGATCCGCCTGTGCGTGCTGCTGCGCTTTGCCATCCTGTTCCACCATATCCGCGGCGGCCAGGAAATGCCCCAGGTGCAGCTCAAGGCCCATGAACAGACCCTGGAACTGGTGTTCCCGGAAAACTGGCTGGAGGCCAACCCCCTGACCCAGGCTGACTTCGTACGCGAAGCTGACTGGCTCAAGCGAGTCGGTATCGATCTTAGCGTGCGCTGAGTCTGGGCCCGTAGGGTGCGCTATGCGCACCGGTAATTACCCGTGAAAGCTGGGTGCGCTCGGCGCACCCTACCCATTAGCGTACGCTGACCACTGGCGCAGTGAGCTTCTCCAGCAGCCCAGCCTGGGCACTGCGCGGGTTCTGATTGCCGCTGGGACTGCAACGCACATAGCGGCCATCGGGCTGCAGCAGCCAGGCCTGGGTGTTGTCGGTCAGGTAGCTTTCCAGCTCCTTCTTGACCCGCAGGATCAGCTTCTTGCCTTCCACCGGGAAGCAGGTCTCGACGCGCTTGTCGAGGTTGCGCTCCATCCAGTCGGCGCTGGACAGGTAGATCTTCTCCTCGCCGCCATTCAAGAAGTAGAACACCCGGGTGTGCTCCAGGAAGCGACCGATGATCGAGCGCACCTGAATATTGTGCGACACCCCGACAATGCCCGGACGCAGGCAGCACATGCCGCGCACCACCAGGTCGATCTTCACCCCGGTCTGGCTGGCCTTGTACAGCGCGCGGATGATCTTCGGGTCGGTCAGCGAGTTGAACTTGGCGATGATATGCGCCGGTTTGCCTTCGGCCGCAGCGGCGGTTTCCTTGGCGATCAGGTCAAGCAGGGCCTTCTTCAGGGTGAAGGGCGCATGCAGCAGTTTCTTCATGCGCAGGGTCTTGCCCATGCCGATCAACTGGCTGAACAGCTTGGCCACGTCCTCGCACAAGGCCACATCGGCGGTCAGCAGGCTGTAGTCGGTGTACAGCTTGGCATTGGCAGCGTGGTAGTTACCGGTACCGAGATGGGCATAGCGGACGATTTCGCCATTCTCCCGACGCAGGATCAGCATCATCTTGCCGTGGGTCTTGAAACCCACCACACCATAAATCACCACCGCCCCGGCGGCCTGCAGGCGGCTGGCCAGAGCCAGGTTGGACTCCTCGTCGAAACGGGCGCGCAACTCCACCACCACCGTGACTTCCTTGCCATTACGAGCGGCCTCCACCAGAGCATCGACGATCTCCGAGTTGGCGCCGCTGCGGTACAGGGTCTGTTTGATCGCCAGTACGTGAGGGTCCTTGGCCGCTTGCCGCAGCAGGTCGATCACCGGGGTGAAGGACTCGAAGGGATGCAGCAGGAGAATGTCCTGCTTGCTGACCACGCTGAAGATGTTCTCGCTGTTCTGCAGCAGCTTGGGAATCACCGGGGTGAAGGGCATGTGCTGCAGCTCAGAGTGGCTCTCCAGCCCGGTGATGCTGAACAGGCGGGTCAGGTTGACTGGCCCGCTCACCTGATACAGTTCGGTCTCGGCCAGGCCGAACTGCTTGAGCAGGTAATCAGTCAGGTGCTTGGGGCAGGTGTCCACCACTTCCAGGCGCACCGCGTCGCCGTAGCGGCGGCTGAACAGCTCACCACGCAGGGCGCGCGCCAGGTCTTCAACGTCCTCGGTGTCCACCGACAGGTCGGCGTTACGGGTCAGGCGAAACTGGTAGCAGCCCTTGACCTTCATGCCCTGGAACAGGTCGTCGGCATGGGCGTGGATCATCGAGGACAGGAATACGTAGTTGGCGCCTGTGCCACCCACCTCTTCCGGCACCCGGATCACCCGTGGCAACAGGCGCGGCGCCGGGATAATGGCCAGGCCTGAATCGCGACCGAAGGCATCAATGCCCTCCAACTCGACGATAAAGTTCAGGCTCTTGTTGACCAGCAAGGGGAAAGGGTGGGTCGGGTCGAGGCCGATAGGGGTGATGATCGGCGCGATCTCGTCACGAAAATAGCGGCGTACCCAGGCCTTGAGCTTGGTGCTCCAGTGACGTCGGCGGATAAAGTTGATGTGGTGCTTGGCCAGTGCCGGAAACAGCACGTCATTGAGGATGGCGTACTGGCGCGCCACCTGCTCGTGCACCAGTTCACTGATCCGCGCCAGGGCCTGGTGCGGCTGCAGGCCATCGGCACCGGCCTGCTCGCGGGCGAAATTGATCTGTTTCTTCAGCCCGGCGACGCGGATCTCGAAGAACTCGTCGAGGTTGCTGGAGAAGATCAGCAGGAACTTGAGCCGTTCCAGCAGGGGGTAGGACTCGTCCAGCGCCTGCTCCAGCACGCGGATATTGAACTGCAGCTGGGACAGCTCACGATGGATGTAGAGGCTGGTGTCATCCAGGCTCGGCACCACTGCGGGCGGTGCCGGGGGTGGCACTTCAACTGGCGCCGGAGCGGGCTCCGCCGGCTCGACGGCCACTGCCAGCGGCTCGGGCAGTTCGCTTTGGGAGAGTCCTTCGGTATTCATCGTCTGGTCCTGGGAGGCTACTGCCCCTGCTGCAAGAGTTCGGCCGCGCGCACGGCGAAATAAGTGAGGATGCCATCGGCACCCGCGCGTTTAAAGGCGGTCAGGGATTCCACAATCACCGCTTCGCTCAGCCAGCCATTCTGGATCGCGGCCATGTGCATGGCGTACTCGCCGCTGACCTGGTAGACGAAGGTGGGCACCTTGTAGGCATCCTTGACCCGCCAGAGGATATCCAGATAGGGCATGCCCGGCTTGACCATCACCATATCGGCGCCTTCGGCCAGGTCTGCGGCCACCTCATGCAGGGCCTCGTCGCCGTTGGCCGGGTCCATCTGGTAGCTGGCCTTGTTGGCCTTGCCCAGATTGGCCGCCGAGCCCACCGCATCGCGGAACGGCCCGTAGTAGGCGCTGGCGTACTTGGCCGAGTAGGCCATGATGCGCACATTGGGATAGTCCGCCACTTCCAGGGCCTCGCGGATCGCCTGTACGCGGCCGTCCATCATGTCCGAGGGCGCCACCACCTGGGCACCGGCCTCGGCGTGAGACAGGGCCTGCCTGACCAGGGCATCGACGGTGATGTCATTCAGCACATAGCCGTCTTCATCAAGGATGCCGTCCTGACCGTGGGTGGTGAAGGGGTCGAGGGCCACATCGCTGATCACCCCCAGCTCGGGGAATTTGCTGCGCAGGGCGCGAATGGCGCGCTGGGCGATACCGTCTGGGTTCCAGGCCTCACAGCCATCCAGAGACTTTTTCTCCAGCGGCGTGACCGGAAACAGGGCCAGGGCCGGGATGCCCAGGGCCACCCACTTCTCGGCCTCGATCAGCAGCTGGTCGATGGACAGGCGCTCGACCCCGGGCATGGAGGCGATGGCCTCGCGACGGTTATCGCCATCGAGGACGAACACCGGCAGGATCAGGTCATCGACGCTCAAGCGATGCTCACGCACCAGCCGCCGCGAGAACTCATCACGACGATTACGGCGCAGACGGGTGGCGGGGAACAGGCGATTGGCGGGGGTAAAGCTCACGACAGGCTCCAGAGCCCGGGGCGACGGGCAAGTGTGACAGTTATAGGCGCTCATTATGACCAAAGAATGACAGCGCACGACAGAACTGCGACGGCTTGCCGCAAGCGTTGGACACAAGACGGGTCTGCAGCAGGTCACGACGCCACAACGGCACCGCGCAGAATAGCGACTCAGGGCCTCAGGCCGCCACCGCGCCTTCGCCCCTGGGCGTCCACACCAGCACCAACAGGCTCAGCAGGCTGTAACCCAACAACAGCGGCCAGAGCAGCGGCTGGGCACTGAGCAGGCCCAGTTGCAGGGCCAGCCAGGCCAGCGGCAGGTTGAGGGCCAGGCGCAGCATCTCCAGGCGCCGGGCCTGGGAGCGGTTCTCCAGCCAGGTGCCGATCACATAGAGGCCAAAGGCCATCCAGCCCAGCCCCAGGAGCAGGGCCGGCAGGCCCAGGCTCTCACCCACGCCCAGCAGGTAGGTGCCGCCCAGCACATAGCCGGCAAACTGCACAGCCGCATAGGCCTTCTGCGCGCCACTGAGCGGCACCTCGAATTTGACGAACTGACTGAGGTCGGCCTTGCCCTGGGGGTATTTCGCTGCCACATCGGCCGGGCGCCAGCCGGTGGGCATAAACCAGATGCGCAGCCTGTCCCACCAGGACTGGGCACGCACCGCATCACGCCACAGCGCCACATAGAACTGGGCATTAGCCCAAAGCGGGTTCCAGCTGGCCAGGGGCGTGGTCACACCGAAGATCACCGGTTCCTCATCCAGCTCTTCCTGAAAGGTGCCGAACAGCCGATCCCAGAGGATAAACACCCCGCCATAGTTGCGATCCATATAGACCGGGTTCTGCGCATGGTGCACCCGGTGGTTGGACGGGGTGATAAAGACCCACTCCAGCCAGCCGAGCTTGGGCACATGACGGGTGTGTACCCAGAACTGATAGAGCAGATTCAGCGCACCTACCGTGAGGAACACCAGCGGCGGCACCCCGGCCAGGGCCATGGGCAGGTAGAAGATCCAGCCGAAGATAAAGCCGGTGCTGGTCTGGCGCAGGGCGGTGGAGAGGTTGTAGTCCTCGCTCTGGTGGTGCACCGAGTGGGCCGCCCACAGCACGTTGCGCTCGTGGCCCAGGCGATGGTTCCAGTAGTAGCAGAAGTCGTAGAAGACAAAGGCCGCGAGCCACACCCACAGGCTCTCGGCACTCAGCTCAAACAGCGCCAGCTGCTGCCAGGCCAGGGTGTAGGCCACCAGGCCGACGACCCGGGTCAGCAGGCCGCTGGTGGTGGACAGCACGCCGGCACTAAGGCTGTTGATTGCATCGGCCAGGCGGTAGGTACTGATTCCGCGCCAGCGATCCACCAGCAGCTCCAGGGCGATCAGCACAAAGAAGAAGGGCACGGCATACAGGATGTAATTCATAGTGGCGCCTGAACGTGATATTACTCAGCTCATACTAGCCCTCGCCGGTCACCGCCTCGCGACACGGGATGCCACGGTGGGGGGCATTTGACGACAACAACTGGGCAACCCCGCCCAGGCGACTCGAACGGCATGCGCACAGGAGCCTTTGATGAACAAGAACGTGGCGGTGATTCTTTCCGGCTGTGGTGTCTACGATGGCGCGGAAATCCATGAGAGCGTTATCACCCTGCTGCGCCTCGACCAGCGCGGCGCCCAGGTGCAGTGCTTTGCCCCCAATGTGGCGCAGCTGCATGTGGTCGATCACTACAGCGGCGACGAGATGGACGAGACGCGCAATGTGCTGGTGGAGTCGGCGCGTATCGCCCGCGGCAAGATCAAGGACGTGCGCGAACTGCATGTGGGCGACTTCGACGCCCTGATTCTGCCCGGCGGCTTCGGCGTGGCGAAAAACCTCTCCGACTTCGCCATCAGCGGCGCCAATTGCACGGTACAGCCCGACGTGCTGAATGCCGCCCAGGCCTTTGTCAAGGCCGGCAAGCCGGTGGGCCTGATCTGCATCGCCCCGGCCCTGGCGGCGAAGATTTTCGGCGCCGGAGTGATCTGCACCATCGGCAACGACCATGACACCGCCACCGCCCTGACTCAGATGGGCGCCCAACACCACGAGTGCGAAGTCAGCGATATTGTCGAAGACAGCGAGCGCAAGCTGGTGACCACCCCGGCCTATATGCTGGCCCAGTCCATCAGCGAAGCCGCTTCGGGCATCAACAAGCTGGTGGATCGAGTGCTGGAGCTGACCCACCAGTAAGCTGTTTGCGCCAATGGGCGTGGCACTCCCGCCGCGCCCCTGGCCAAGCGCTGCGCCCTGCGGCAGTTTGACCCTCTCCCCCTGAGGATGCCGCCACCATGAGCAATACCCCCGCCTTCGAGCCCGAACTGCAACAGGCCGTGGCCGCGTTCTTTCAGCGCATTCCCTTCAATCAGATGCTCGGCATCGAACTGGATGAGCTGAGCCTGGAGCGGGTCACCATGCACCTGCCGATGAGGCCCGAGCTGATCGGCAACTTCGTCCAGGGCATTCTGCATGGCGGGGTGATTTCCTCGCTGCTGGATGTGGCCGGTGGCGCCATGGCGCTGATCGGCGCCTTCGACAAGCACCAGCACCTGTCCGGCAGCGAGCGCATGAGCCGGTTGTCCAAACTGGGCACCATCGACCTGCGTATCGACTACCTGCGCCCCGGCCGCGGCCAGCGCTTTACCGCCACGGCCGTGCTGCTGCGCTCGGGCAACAAGGTGGCGGTGGTACGCAGCGAACTGCACAGCGACGACGGCACCCTGGTGGCAGTGGGTACCGGCACCTATCTGTGCGGCTAGCCCGCATGCCATCCGGGAACGGCTGAGCCACCTGCTCAGGGATTACATCCGGGCTACTTCATCAGCCGAGTCAGGATACGGTCCAGGGCATTGGCAAAGGCCTGGCGCTCCTTCTCGCCATAGGCGCCCTGGCCGCCGCCCATCTGGCCCTGCTCGCGCAACTCGGTAAAAAGATTACGGGTGGCCAGCTTGTCGGCCATATTGCCCTCGTCGAACTCCTTGCCCCGGGGGTCGAGGGCGGCCACGCCCTTCTTCACCAGGCGCGCAGCCAGGGGCACGTCGCTGCAGATCACCAGTTCCCCCGGCACGGCCTGCTCAACCAGATGATCATCGGCCGCATCCGGGCCGCTGGGCACCACCACCAGGCGCACACAGTTGTAGCTCGGCCGCGGCACCGCCTGCCCTGCCACCAGCACCACTTCGAAGCCACGCCTCAAGGCAAACTTCACCACCTGATCGCGGGCAGCCCGGGGGCAGGCATCGGCATCTATCCAGACACGCATGGGTTAACGTTCCTCTCTGTTGAGCGGCTAGTATGCCCGAGCACGGCGCAAACGAAGATGAGGCAAGACTCAATGGAATTCTGGCAACGTATCGATGAACCGGCCCAGGTGCTGATCTGCGGCGCCAGCCGGGGCATCGGCCTGGCGATGACCGCGCAGTTGCTGGAACGCCCGGAGGTGGGTCGGGTCTTTGCCGTGGCGCGGCAGGTACAGGACTGCGCCGAGCTGCAACAACTGGCCCATCGCCATGGCCCGCGCCTGCAGCTGCTGCCCTGTGATATTCGTGATGACGCCGCGCTGGCCGAACTGGCCTCCCGACTGCGCGAGCAGATCAGCCATCTGCACCTGCTGCTGTGCAGCGTCGGGATACTGCACACGGACGCCGCCAAGGCGGAAAAGGGCCTGGCGCAGGTGGATCTGGCCGGGCTGCTGGCCAGCTTCCAGAGCAACTGCTTTGCCCCCATCCTGCTGCTTAAGCAGCTGCTGCCGCTGCTGCGCGGCCGCCATCCGTGCACGGTGGCCATGCTTTCGGCGCGGGTCGGTTCGATTGGCGACAACCGCCTCGGTGGCTGGTACAGCTACCGTGCCAGCAAGGCCGCGCTCAACCAGCTGCTGCACACGGCGAGCATTGAGCTGAAACGCCTGAACCCGCAAAGCTGCGTGCTCAGCCTGCACCCCGGTACCACCGACACCGAGCTGTCGCGGCCCTTTCAGGCCAATGTCGCCGAGGACAAGCTGTTCACCCCCGAGTACGCCGCCCGCTGCCTGTTGCAACAGGTGGCATGTCATGGGCCGGAGCAGAGCGGCAGCTTCTGGGCCTGGGACGGGCAGCCCATCCCCTGGTAACTCAGGCGGTGCGCCGCACCGTGGCGAGCAGAGCCGCCGAGCCGATAAACAGGCCGCCGAAGGTGCGGTTCAGCAGACGCTGCTGGCGCGGCGAGCGCAGGGCACGCAACACTCGCGCCGCCAGGCCGGTGTAGCCGGCCATGACGATCAGATCGACCAGCACCATGGTCAGGGCCATCAGCAGGTACTGACCGAGCAGCGGCGCCTTGGGGTCGAGAAACTGCGGCAGCACGGCGAGGATAAAGATGATCGCCTTGGGGTTGCTGGCATTCACCAGAAAACCGCGCAGCACCAGGGTCAGGGGTCGCCCCAGGGGGCGCTCGCCAGCGGTGGTGTTGATCTCGCCAGGCAGGGCGATCCACTGCTTCCAGCCCAGGTAGACCAG
>JBFHPI010000040.1:0-12729 GCA_041592855.1 Pseudomonas sp. | reverse complement strand
TGAAGTGGTTTCGCCCTTTATCGACGGCATCAACGACGGCAGCGAGGCCAGCATCGACAAGGCCCTGCTGGGCAAGATCGACCTGATCGTCACCACCACCGGCAACGTCAACGTCTGCGACGCCGGCATGCTCAAGGCCCTGAAGAAGCGCGCCGTGGTCTGCAACATCGGCCACTTCGACAACGAGATCGACACCGCCTTTATGCGCAAGCACTGGGCCTGGGAGGAGGTCAAGCCGCAGGTGCACAAGATCCATCGCACAGGCAGCGGCAGCTTCGACCCGCACAACGATGACTACCTGATCCTGCTGGCCGAGGGCCGCCTGGTCAATCTGGGCAATGCCACCGGCCACCCGAGCCGGATCATGGACGGCTCCTTCGCCAACCAGGTGCTGGCGCAGATCTTCCTGTACGAGCAGAAGTTTGCCGACCTCTCGGCCGAGAAGAAAGCCGAGCGCCTGACCGTGGAAGTGCTGCCCAAGAAGCTGGACGAGGAAGTGGCGCTGGAGATGGTCAAGGGCTTCGGTGGCGTGGTCACCCAGCTGACCAAGCAGCAGGCCGACTATATCGGCGTGCCGCAGGAAGGTCCGTTCAAGCCGGACGCCTATCGGTACTAAAAATAGACCGTAGGGTGGGTTAGTCGCGCAGCGGCGTAACCCACCATCGATGCCGACAGACGCTTACCGTCGGCCCGGCTACCGCTCGGTGGGTTACGCGCCGCGCAATGACCGTTGGCACATTGCCGCAGCGGCCAGCGTCGCTAACCCACCCTACACTCCTGGAAACGCTTTATGAGCCAAGAACGCCGTTACAGCTTCGAGTTCTTTCCCACCAAGACCGAAGCCGGGCACGAAAAACTGATGAATGTGGCGCGCCAGCTGGCGGGCTACAAGCCAGATTTCTTCTCCTGCACCTATGGTGCCGGGGGCTCCACCCGTGACCGCACCCTCAACACCGTGCTGCAGCTGGACGGTGAAGTGGGCGTGAGCACCGCGCCCCACCTGTCCTGCGTCGGCGACAGCAAGGCCGAACTGCGCGAGCTGCTGAGCACCTACCGGAGCCATGGCATTAAACGCATCGTCGCTTTGCGCGGCGATCTGCCATCGGGCATGGGCATGGCCAGCGGCGAGCTGCGCTACGCCAACGAGCTGGTCGGCTTTATCCGCGAGGAGACCGGTGACCACTTCCATATCGAGGTGGCCGCTTATCCGGAGATGCATCCCCAGGCGCGCAGCTTCGAGGACGACATCGCCAACTTCGTACGCAAGGCCAAGGCCGGCGCGGACAGTGCCATTACCCAGTACTTCTTCAACGCCGACTGCTACTTCTACTTTGTCGAGCGCGTACAGAAGCTGGGCGTGGATATTCCGGTGGTGCCGGGGATCATGCCGATTACCAACTACAGCAAGCTGGCGCGCTTCTCCGACGCCTGCGGTGCGGAGATCCCGCGCTGGATCCGCAAGCAACTGGAAGCCTACGGTGACGATACCGACAGCATCCAGGCCTACGGCGAGCAGGTCATCACGCAAATGTGCGAGCGCCTGCTACAAGGCGGCGCCCCGGGCCTGCACTTCTACAGCATGAACCAGGCCGAACCCAGCCTGGCGATCTGGAACAACCTTAAGCTGCCACGCTGACCACTCAAACCGGCCATGGCCCTGCCCATGGTCGGTGCTCCCGCAACAGACACGCCGCTGTGCCGCAGCGGATGTTTCTCTCTTCTCAGCAATATCCGGCAGCGACTTGCCCACCCCTTTCGGCTTGACCTATGGGTCAGCCCTGCATAGCTTGAAGCTTAAGACCACCATGGAGTTGCGTAATGGTCAGCAGAAAAACCACCCATGCCTCGGTGTCCCCCAAAGGCAGCCTGGAAACCCTCTCCCAGCGCGAAGTGCAGCAACTGCGTGAAACCGGCTCGGGCGGCGTCTATGCCCTGTTTCGCCAGTGCGCCCTGGCCATCCTCAATACCGGCTCCCACAGCGACAACGCCAAGACCATTCTGGAGGCCTACCCGGACTTCGAGATCCGCATTCATCAGCAGGATCGCGGCATCCGCCTGGAGCTGTTGAATGCCCCGGCCGACGCCTTCGTCGACGGCGAGATGATCGCCAGCACCCGGGAAATGCTGTTCAGCGCCCTGCGCGATATCGTCTACACCCAGAGCGAGCTGGAGCATCAGCGGGTCGACTTCGCCAGCTCCCAGGGCATCACCGATTACGTCTTCCACCTGCTGCGCAATGCCCGCACCCTGCGCCCCGGCGTGGAGCCGAAGATGGTGGTGTGCTGGGGTGGCCACTCCATCGGTCATGAGGAATACAAGTACACCAAGACCGTCGGCCACGAACTGGGCCTGCGCGGTCTGGACATCTGCACCGGTTGCGGCCCCGGGGTGATGAAGGGCCCGATGAAGGGGGCCACCATCGCCCACGCCAAACAGCGCAATGTCAGCGGCCGCTACCTGGGCCTGACCGAGCCGGGCATCATCGCCGCCGAAGCGCCCAACCCAATCGTCAACGAGCTGGTGATCCTGCCGGATATCGAAAAGCGCCTGGAGGCCTTTGTCCGCGTCGGCCACGGCATCATCATCTTCCCCGGTGGCGCCGGCACCGCCGAGGAGCTGCTGTACTTGCTGGGTATCCTCATGCACCCGGACAACAAGGATCTGCCCTTCCCGCTGATCCTCACCGGGCCGCGCAGCGCCAGCGCCTACCTGCAGCAGCTGCATGACTTTATCGGCGCCACCCTGGGCAGCGACGCCCAGCAGCGCTACCAGATCATCCCCCACGATCCGGCCCGGGTGGCCCGCGAGATGGCCCAGGGGATCAAGGCGGTGACCCAGTTCCGCCGCGAGCGCAACGATGCCTTCCACTTCAACTGGTTGCTGAAGATCGACGAGCAGTTCCAGCAGCCCTTCGAGCCGACTCACGCCAATATGGCCGCCCTCAAGCTAAGCCGCGAGCAGCCGGTGCACGAGCTCGCTGCCCACCTGCGCCGGGCGTTCTCCGGCATCGTCGCGGGTAACGTCAAGGATCTGGGCATTCGCCGCATTGAGCAGCACGGCCCCTATCGCCTGACCGGCGACAAGGCCATCATGCAACCGCTTGATCGGCTGCTGCAGGCCTTTGTCGAGCAGCATCGCATGAAGCTGCCCGGCAACACCGCCTATGTGCCCTGTTATCAGCTGGTGGACTGAGACACCCGGCACACGACGTGATCACCCTCATGGCCAGGCCAATGCAAGGCTGGCTATGATGGCTCACTGCCGCTCTTGAGAGGCCCTCGATGATGCCCAAGCTTGCCGCCCTGCTGATTGCACTGAGCGTCTGGCTGCCCGTACAGGCGCAACCCCTGCGGGTCTGCACCAATGAGTGGCCACCCTACACCCTGCTGGAGGACGGCCAGGTACGCGGCATTGACGCCGACCTGCTGACCCTGGTCCTGGACAACCTGGGCATCACCCATGAAATGACCCTGGAGCCCTGGCGTCGCTGCCTGCGCAAGATGCGCGACGGCCAACTGGATATCCTCCTGGACGCCTTCTACAACGAAGAGCGTGCGCGGCAGATGCACTTCCCCAGCGAGCCCATGGCGGAAAATGCCATGGTGCTGTTCTATGCCACGGCCCGCCCACACAAGGTCAACTCGGTGGCCGAACTGACCGGCCTGCGGGTCGGTACCGAGCCGGGCTACGCCTATGGCGATGCGGCCTTTGCCAAAGGCACGCATTTTATCCGTGAAGATGCCCCCAGCCTGGAAGCCAACTTCGGCAAGCTGCTGCTGGGGCGCGTCGACCTGGTCATTACCGACCGCGCCGTAGGCCTGTATACCGCGCGCCTGCTGGACATGCAGGAGGCGATCGACTTCAACCGCCAGCCGCTGTACAGCGACCGGGTATATGCCGCTTTCAGCCGCAAACCGGCAGTGGCCGCTCTGGTGCCGCGCTTTGAGGCCGAACTCAAGCGCATCAAAGCCGGGCCTGAGTACGCACAAATCCTGCAGCGCTACCATCAGCCGGTGCCTGTGGCCGCCGCTGGGCAGACCGAGACTGGCGCGGATTAGTCGCTCTGTTATACTCCGGCCTTCCCGCCAGGCTTGCGTCCGGATGCTAACCCCCAGAGGTCAGCAGTACCGGACGGGATCATGCGCTCCCTGCGCCGTGATTCAAGCCGGGCAATACACCCCATAGGGCTGCGCCCTCACCAGAACAGGATCACACATGTCCTTTGCTTCCCTCGGTCTCTCCGAGGCTTTAGTCCGTGCGGTCGAATCCGCCGGCTACACCCAGCCCACTCCGGTGCAACAGCGGGCCATTCCCGCCGCGTTGCAAGGTCGCGACCTGATGGTGGCGGCCCAGACGGGTACAGGTAAGACGGGCGGTTTTGCCCTGCCGATTCTCGAACGACTGTTCCCCAACGGTCACCCGGATCGCGAACAACGCCACGGCCCGAAACAGCCGCGCGTGCTGGTATTGACCCCCACCCGCGAACTGGCCGCCCAGGTGCACGACAGCTTCAAGCTGTATGCCCGCGACTTGAAATTCGTCAGCGCCTGCATCTTCGGCGGCGTTGGCATGAACCCGCAGATCCAGGCCCTGGCCAAGGGTGTCGACGTGCTGGTGGCCTGCCCCGGTCGCCTGCTCGACCTGGTCAACCAGAAGGCTATCGACCTGTCCCACGTGGAAATCCTCGTACTCGACGAAGCCGACCGCATGCTCGACATGGGCTTTATCCATGACGTGAAGAAGGTCCTCGCCAAGCTGCCCGCCAAGCGCCAGAACCTGCTGTTCTCGGCGACCTTCTCCAAGGACATCACCGACCTGGCCGGCAAGCTGCTGCATAACCCGGAACGCATCGAAGTGACGCCGCCGAACACCACGGTCGAACGCATCGAACAGCGCGTGTTCCGCCTGGCCGCCAGCCACAAGCGTGCCCTGCTCGCCCACCTGATCACCGCCGGCGCCTGGGAACAGGTCCTGGTGTTCACCCGCACCAAACACGGCGCCAATCGCCTGGCCGAGTACCTGGACAAGCACGGTCTGCCGGCCGTGGCCATCCACGGCAACAAGAGCCAGAATGCCCGCACCAAGGCCCTGGCCGACTTCAAGGCGAACAAGGTACGCATCCTGGTGGCCACCGATATCGCCGCTCGCGGCCTGGATATCGACCAGTTGCCCCATGTGGTCAACTTCGAACTGCCCAACGTCGAGGAAGACTACGTACACCGCATCGGCCGCACCGGCCGTGCCGGTCGCAGCGGCGAGGCCATCTCCCTGGTGGCGCCAGACGAGGAAAAACTGCTCAAGGGCATCGAGCGCATGACCAAGCAGAAGATCCCGGACGGCGATCTGCTGGGCTTCGACGCCAGCAAGGTGGAAGCCGAGCGTCCGGAAGTACGCGAACCGCAGAAACCCCGCCAGCCGCGCGGCGCCAAACCCCAGGGCGAGCACCACAGCGGTGGGCGCAAGGACAAGGGCAAGGACAGCGGCAAGGAACACAAGGCCAAGCCCCAGGGCCAGAATCGCCGCAGCCAGCCGGCGCGCAGCAATGGCCGTGCCGCCGCCCCGGCCGTGCCCGCGTTGCCCCCGGACCGCGCGCCGGACGAGTTCCGCGATGATGAAATCGATAACTTCGGCAACCGGGTTGACTATGTCAGCCCGCACCAGAACCAGCAGCAGAACCGTGGCCGTCGGCCCGGCGCGCCTGCTGGCAATGGTCAGGGCGCCCGCCCGGCCAACAAGGGCCCGCGCAGCAATGGCGGCGGCCAGCCGCGCAAGTCGGGCGGTCAGGGACGCAATGGCGCAGGCCGTGCCCGCCCACCGCGCGATGATGGCCGCATCACCTCGCTGAACCGTGACGAGCTGCCCCGGGCCGCCGTGGCCAAGCCCGCGCGGGAGAAGCAGCCGGTGATCGTGCACAAGAGCTCACGCCTGGACCGCCTGCCCACCCCGGAGCAGCTGGACGAGCTGGCCAGCACCCGCCCGCGGGGCGAGAAGCCGGCCCTGCTGACGCGCAACCGCGACGAGTAAGCAGTCGCCAAGCGCCCACAAAAACGCCGCCCCTAGGGGCGGCGTTTTTGTGACTGCAGTGGCCTGGGATAAGCAGCGGTTTACACCACCACATCTGCGGATGCGCCCGGTAGATGAAAAGCGCCATCCAACCTAGGAGCTGCACTCAGCGCAGCGCGCCCCAGGCTATTTGCGGATGCCTTCCACCGAGAGAATCAGCTCGACGCTTTCCGAAGCCGGGCCCAGGTCCTTGGTGATGCCGAAGTCCTTCAGCTTGAGCGTGGTGCTACCGGAGAAACCGGCGCGGTAGCCGCCCCAGGGGTCGGTGCCTTCACCGATAAACTCGGCGGCAATCACCACCGGCTTGGTCACGCCATTGAGGGTCAGGTTGCCGGTGATATCGGCGGTGCCCTCACCGGTGGACTTGACCGAGGTGGACTCGAAGGTGGCGGTCGGGTGCTGGCTGACGTTGAGGAAGTCGGCGCTGCGCAGGTGCTTGTCACGCTCGGCGTGGTTGCTGTCGACGCTGGCGGTATTGAGGGTCACGCTGACCTTGCTGGCCTCGGGGTTGGCCGCATCGAAGCTGAAGCTGCCATCGAAGTCCTTGAAAGTCCCGTACAGCCAGCTGTAGCCCAGGTGGCTGATCTTGAAGTTGACGAAGGCGTGCTGGCCTTCCTTGTCGATCACATAATCCGCGGCCATGGCCTGACCGGCCGACAACAGGGCACCGCCGAGAGCCAGGGCAGCGAGGGTCTTTTTCAACATGGGTATTCTCCTTGTGAGGCTATGCATGGCCATGCCCTGAGTGGGACACGACGCTAGAGTTAACGTCCCAGCATGCGGGTCAGCGTGCTGTCACGGTCGATAAAATGGTGTTTCAGGGCCGCCAGGCCATGCAGCCCGGCAAAGATCACC
This sequence comes from Pseudomonas sp., assembly GCA_041592855.1. GTDB lineage: Bacteria > Pseudomonadota > Gammaproteobacteria > Pseudomonadales > Pseudomonadaceae > Aquipseudomonas. The sequence continues at coordinate 5,811 of JBFHPI010000040.1, read as the reverse complement.
AGCCCCCAGGCCAGGTACTCGTGCACCAGGCCGGCCAGATCCGCCTGATCAGGGATGCTGGTCAGGGTGGCCGGCACCTCGAACAGACCGAACACACTGATTGGCCGGCCATCGGCGGTGGAAATCAGATAACCGCTGATCATCACCGCAAACAGGCCGAAATAAAGGATGCCATGCCCCAGCTTGCTGGCCAGACGGGTCAGCCGGCCATGGCTGCTCAGGGGAGCGGGGGCTGGGCTGAGCAGGCGCCAGAGCAGACGCAGCAGCATCACGGCGAACAGCAGCAGGCCAATGCTCTTGTGCAGGTCCGGCGCGCGCCGATACCAGCTGCTGTAGTAATCCAGACCAACCATCCAGAAGCCCAGGCCAAACAGGCCGAAAACCGTCAGGGCCACCAGCCAGTGCAGCAACACACTGACCAGACCGTAACGCGTGGGGGAATTGCGCAGCTGCATGGGCAAGAGCTTCCAACAAGACGATGGTGGGGAAGACTAGCAACAAACCTATCGAGTAAAAGCGGAAATATTCGTTACAAAGAATCAACTTAATCGATCTTTAGCCCGACAAATTCCCAATCGCTTGGTCAACATCCACCCGGCAAAGTTCAGCTTGCCACACCCAGGCGCGGCCCTGCGGCCAGCCGGGGCATCTGATAGGCTTGCCGCTGATGATTGGGAGATGTGCCATGAGCTTGAACGACCAGTGGATGCAGCGTGACCTGAAGGTGCTGTGGCACCCCTGCACCCAGATGAAAGACCATGAGCAGCTGCCCCTGGTGCCGATCAAGCGCGGGCAAGGGGTGTGGCTGGAGGACTTCGACGGCAAACGCTACCTGGATGCCGTCAGCTCCTGGTGGGTGAATGTATTCGGCCATGCCAACCCGCGCATCAATGCGCGTCTGCGCGAGCAACTGGAGAGCCTGGAGCATGTGATGCTGGCCGGCTTTACCCACCAGCCTGCGGTGGAGCTGTCCGAGCGCCTGGTGGCCATCACCCCGCCGGGGCTGGCCAAGGTGTTCTATGCCGATAACGGCTCATCCGGCATCGAAGTGGCGCTGAAGATGAGCTTCCACTACTGGCTCAACCTCGGTAAACCGGCGAAAAAACGCTTTATCACCCTCACCAACAGCTACCACGGCGAAACCGTGGCCGCCATGTCGGTGGGCGATGTAGCGCTGTTCACCGACACCTACAAGGCCCTGCTGCTCGATACCCTCAAGGTGCCCAGCCCGGATTGCTACCTGCGCCCGGACGGAGTGAGCTGGGAGGAGCACTCGCGCGCCATGTTCGCCCATATGGAGCAGGCCCTGGCCGAACACGGCCATGAGGTGGCGGCGGTCATCGTCGAACCACTGATCCAGGGTGCCGGCGGCATGCGCATGTACCACCCGATCTACCTCAAGCTGCTGCGCGAGGCCTGCGACCGCCATGGCGTGCACCTGATCCATGACGAGATCGCCGTAGGCTTTGGCCGTACCGGCAGCATGTTCGCCTGCGAACAGGCCGGTATCACCCCGGACTTTCTGGTGCTGTCCAAGGCCCTGACCGGTGGCTATCTGCCGATGGCCGCGGTGCTGACCACCAATGAGGTGTACGGCGCCTTCTACGACGACTACGCGACCCTGCGCGCCTTCCTCCACTCCCACACCTATACCGGCAACCCGCTGGCCTGTGCGGCGGCCCTGGCGACCCTGGATATCTTCCGCGACGACGATGTGATCGAGCGCAACAAGCTACTCGCCGCACGCATGGCCAGCGCCACCGAGCACCTCAAGGACCACCCGCATGTCGCCGAAGTGCGCCAGACCGGCATGGCCCTGGCCATCGAGATGGTCGAGGACAAGGCCAGCAAGACCGCCTACCCCTGGCAGGAGCGGCGCGGTCTCAAGGTCTACCAGCACGCTCTGAGTCGCGGCGCCCTGCTTCGCCCGCTGGGCAGCGTGGTGTATTTCCTGCCGCCCTATGTGATCACCCCGGAGCAGATCGACTTTCTTGCCGAAGTGGCCAGCGAAGGCATCGACATTGCCACCCGCACCTCGGTCAGCGTGGCCCAGGGTAATACCCACTACCCGGGCTTTCGCGACCCGGGCTGATACAGCAGCACATCTCCCCGCCGTAGGGTGCGCACGGCGCACCCTACGGCTAGAATTGGCGCCTTTGCTCCAGGTCTCCGCCCATGCGCCTATCCCGCTTCTTTATCGACGCCCCGCTCGCCCTCGGCCAGCACGATCTGCCGGAGGCCCAGGCCCACTATATCGGCCGCGTATTGCGGCATGCCGTAGGCGATGCCGTGCAACTGTTTGATGGCAGCGGTCGGGAATACCTGGGCGAGCTGATCGAGGTGGGCAAGAAAAACGTGCGGGTCGAGCTGCGTGAAACCTTCACCGGTCTGGCCGAGTCGCCGCTGCGAATTCACCTGGGGCAGGGGCTGTCCCGTGGTGAGCGCATGGACTGGGCGATCCAGAAAGCCACCGAGCTGGGCGCCAGCGAGATCACCCCGATCATCAGCGAACGCTGCGAGGTGCGCCTGAAGGATGAGCGCGCCGACAAGCGCATGGCCCATTGGCGGCAGATCGCCATAAGCGCCTGCGAACAGTGCGGGCGCTCGGTGCTGCCGGTTATCCACCCCCCGCTTGGCCTGAATGACTGGCTGCAGCAGGCCGATGCCGAACTGAAACTGGTGCTGCACCCGGTTGCCGAACCGCTGCAAAGTCATGCCAAGCCCGCCAGCCTGGCCTTTCTGATCGGCCCGGAAGGTGGCTTGAGCGACGCGGAAGTGGCCCAGGCGCAAGGCCGCGGCTTCCATGCCGCACGCCTGGGCCCGCGGGTCTTGCGCACCGAAACCGCACCGGTGGTGGCCCTAAGCCTGGCCCAGCAGCTGTGGGGCGACTTCTAGGGCCAATGGCGACTGTCCAGTAGGGTGCGCTATGCGCACCGCATATACATCACAAGCGGTGCGCACGGCGCACCCTACCTTGTGGCCCGCGCAAGCGATTTCCGGCAGGCACAAAGAGGGGTAACACCTGCCCCCGCAGATCCCCCCTGGATGCACCATCGCGGAGCCGATGTTACCACCGGGAACCCTGGCTCCATGCGTCTGGAACGCTTGTTCCAAACCACTGTGGACGGTGAAAAACCGGCTCACAGGACAAGTTTCGGAAACAATCTGAAATACGTCATAAAGCATCTTTTCCGCGACCTTTTTCAGGCCTTTTTCCTGAGACATGCAAGTCTCTGAAAGTGCTAGAAAAAAACCTTTCCAATGGCCTGTTTTTTGCCTACGTTTCGCATCCTGCCCAACCTATCCGGCGGCAGGATGTCCCAACTATCGTTTCGGCACGTATCGCGCCCACGATTCACAACTCCCATAACAAGCCGAGCCGGCCTTGCACTCCACAAGAGTTCAGGCAACCGTCACCGGCACAAGGAGCACACCCTAGATGTCTGAATTGGTTAGTTTTCTAAATGGTATGGTCTGGAGTCCGGCGCTGATTTATCTGTGCCTGGGCGTCGGCCTGTATTTCTCCGTACGCGGTCGTTTCCTGCAGATTCGTCACTTCCGTGAAATGGTTCGCCTGATGTTCAAGGGGCGTACCGATTCCGCCGGTATTACCTCGTTCCAGGCCCTGACAATGACCCTCGCCGGCCGTGTCGGTACCGGTAACATCGCCGGCGTGGCCACCGCCATCACCTTCGGCGGCCCGGGCGCGGTGTTCTGGATGTGGATGGTGGCCTTCCTCGGCGCCAGTTCGGCCTTTGTCGAATCCACCCTCGGCCAGGTCTACAAGGAAAAGATCGACGGTCAGTATCGCGGTGGCCCGGCTTTCTATATCGAGAAAGGCCTGGGCATGAAGTGGTATGCCTGGATCTTTGCCATCGTCACCATCTTTGCCACCGGCCTGCTGCTGCCGGGCGTGCAGGCCAACTCCATCGCCTCCAGCGTGCAGACTGCCTTTGACGTGGACCCGAATGTCACCGCAGCGATCCTGGCGGTGATGATCGGACTGATCATCTTCGGTGGCGTAACCCGCATCGCCCACTTTACCCAGGTGGTGGTGCCGTTTATGGCCCTGGGCTACATCATCGTGGCCTGCGTGATCATCATGCTCAATATCGACAAGCTGCCGGAAGTCGTGGCGCTGATCCTGAAGAGCGCATTCGGTCTGGAAGCGGGCTTTGGTGCCATTCTCGGCCTGGCCATCATGTGGGGCGTGAAGCGCGGCGTGTACTCCAACGAAGCGGGCCAGGGCACCGGCCCGCACGCCTCCTCGGCCGCGGCTGTCAGTCATCCGGCCAAGCAAGGCCTGGTACAGGCCTTCTCGGTGTATATCGACACCCTGTTCGTCTGCTCCGCCACCGCCTTTATGCTGCTGATCACCGGCCAGTACAACGTCCAGGGCCCTGATGGCGAAGCGATGTTCACCGGTATCGCCGGCGTTGCGGCAGGCCCAGGCTATGTACAGACCGCCATGGAAAACATGATGCCCGGCTTCGGCAATATCTTTGTCGCCGTGGCGCTGTTCTTCTTCGCCTTCACCACCATCCTGGCCTACTACTACATCGCCGAAACCAACATTGCCTATATCAACCGCAAGATCCACCGTCCGTGGCTGACCTTGCTGTTGAAAGTCGGCATCATCGCGGCCACCGTCTACGGCACCGTGAAGAGCGCCACCTTCGCCTGGGACCTGGGCGACCTGGGTGTGGGCCTGATGGCCTGGCTGAACATCGGCGCCATCATCCTGATGCACAAGGTGGCCTACACCTGCCTGAAGGACTACGAGGCGCAACAGAAGGAAGGCAAGGACCCGGTGTTCCATCCGGAGAAGCTCGGCATCAAGAATGCCGACTACTGGACCGGCCATCGCTCCGAGGACAACCTGGAGCATGAAAAGGAAGAGGAACTGGCGTCCGAGATCAACGCCGGCAAGACTCAGAACTATTGAGCAAGCCTCGCGCAGGGTTAACCCCTGCGCAGGTATAAAAAAGCCCCGGTGCCTGACCCCTTCTGCAGAGGGAACGGGCGACCGGGGCTTTTTCTTGTGCGCCGGATTTAGCAGGCTGTTAGATCAGGCCGGCATCCGCCAGCTTCTGCTCCAGGCCGATCAGATCCGGAATCTTCAGCAGCGCTTCACCGAAGCTCACCGCCTCCAGCTCCAGCGGCGCCAGACGGACGTCGGCGCGCACCAGGTCCGGCCCGACCTTGACCGAACGCGGAATGCCCTGCACCAGCAGGGCGATAAACTTGACGTTGGGCCGCCCACCCAGGGCGTTGATCACCGCCACCCGCGAACCCGGGCTGACCTGAGCCTGGCCATCGGAAGCCGCCTCGAAGGACAGCAGCGGCAGGCGCAGGTCGCGCCAGGCCACCTGGCCGAGGAACCAGGCCGGCATACCTTCGCTGACTTGCGGGGGGCGGTAGGGAATCAGCTCGGCTACTGCCACGTTGGGCAGCAACAGGGTACGGTCGGCCAGGGGGATCAGCAGCGCCGTGAGGCTGCTACTGGCATTCGGGTCACTTACGGCTTGGCTCATAAAGAATTCCTGTTAACTGCACTGCTCGGCCAGGTGATTGACCAGGGCCGTGGCCAGCTCCCGCGGGTCGCCACTGAAGGTGCTGTAGCCGCCTTCGCGCAGGCTGTCCGGCATACTCGGGCAGGCGCAGCTGTCGGCGCGCTGGGTCCAGATCAGGCCGCCCTGGCGACGCACATAGGCCGCCGCGGCGCTGCCATCGCTGCCCATGCCGCTAAAGGCGATCACCCCACTCAGGGCGCCGAAATGCTGGGCCAGGTTGAGCATCATCTGGTCGATC
>JBFHPI010000039.1:0-12872 GCA_041592855.1 Pseudomonas sp. | reverse complement strand
GGCTTTGTCATTCCCGATGATCGCGGCGATGTGCATTTCGAGGCAGAGATTGCCGTGCTGATCGGCAAGCCGTTGTCGAAAAAGCCGTCGGGCGAGGAAGTGCTGGACGCCATCTCAGGTTTCGCCCCGGCCCTGGACCTGACCCTGCGCGACCTGCAGACCCAGCTCAAGGCCAAGGGCTACCCCTGGGAAGTGGCCAAGAGCTTCGACGGCGCCTGCGTGCTGGCGCCTTTCGTCCCCGGCGATGCCGTCGAGGATCTGGGCGATCTCGGCATTCGTCTGAGTATTAATGGCCTGCTGCGCCAGGACGGCAACAGCCGCGACATGCTCAACCCCATCCTGCCGATGATCCAGCATATCTGCGGTCACTTCAGTCTGCAGGCCGGCGATGTGGTCCTCACGGGCACCCCGGCTGGTGTCGGGCCACTGAGCAAGCGCGATGTCCTGGAGCTGGAGCTGGTCGGCCACAGCCGCTTTGTCAGCCGGGTGCTGTAACGCTTTAAGCCTGGCTTCAGCTGGACGCGTTAGGTTGCTGTTCCCTGACTGACGATTGGATACGCCCATGATCGCGCTGTTTTCCCTCAAGCGCATGCTGCAGGCCGCCTTGCTGTTGGCTTTGCTCTGCCTGACCCTGCTGGCCCAGCAGTACCGTCTGTTCGAGCGAGCCTGGTTCAGCCTGCAGGAATGGCGTCATGCCGAGCAATGGAGCGAGCGTTCGCTGTGGTTGGGTGATTACCGGGTGGTGATCGAGGCCAGGGCTATTGCCGGTCTGGATGAACTCTCCGCCCTGACCTACGACCCGGACCGTAATAGCCTGCTCAGCGTAACCAATCGGCCGGCACGGATTGTTGAGCTGGGGCTGGACGGTGAGCTGCTGCGCCAGATCAAGCTGGAGGGCTTTGGCGATGTTGAGGCCATCGAATATATCGAGGCCAATACCTATGTGCTGGCCGATGAGCGCAGGCAGCGCCTGGTCAAGGTGCGCCTGGATGAGCAGACACAGCTGTTGCGGGCTGCGGATTTCCAGCAGCTGTCCCTGGGCATCGGCCTGAATGGCAACAAGGGCTTCGAAGGCCTTGCCTGGGACCCCGAGCGCCAGCGTCTGCTGGTGGCCAAGGAGCGTGACCCGGTGCGCATCTTCGAGATCGTCGGCTTTCCCCATACCGAGGTGGAGCGGCCTCTGGCGCTGCAGGTCAACACCGATCCCAAACGCGATGCCCGCCTGTTTGTCCGCGATCTGTCCAGCCTGAATCACGACCGTAGCACCGGTCATCTGCTGGTGCTATCGGATCAGTCCAAGCTGCTGCTGGAGCTGGACAGCGCCGGCAAGCCGGTCAGCAGCCTGTCGCTGTTTGCTGGTCGGCATGGTCTGAAACGTAACGTGCCGCAGGCCGAGGGGGTGGCCAGCGACAATGTCGGCAACCTCTACCTGATCAGCGAGCCCAATCTGTTCTATGTCTTTCGCAAGCCGTAGGGATGTCAGGGCTGAAGGCGGTAGGGTGCGCCGTGCGCACCGGGAATGCCCACAGCGCCCGGTCTGCAAGGCGCACCCTAGGGTATCGAGGACCAGCCGTGCCTAGCGCCTGAGGGTCTTGACCCCCTCGGCCGTACCCAGCAGCAGCAGGTCGGCAGGGCGGGCGGCGAACAGACCGTTGGTCACCACCCCGACGATGGCGTTGATATCCGCTTCCAGCTTCACCGGGTCGGTGATCTGCATATTGTGCACGTCGAGAATGATATTGCCGTTGTCGGTCTTGACCCCCTCGCGGTACACCGGGTCGCCGCCCAGGCGCACCAGCTGGCGGGCCACATGGCTGCGGGCCATGGGGATCACTTCCACCGGCAGGGGGAAGTGGCCCAGCACCGGCACCAGCTTGCTGGCGTCGGCAATGCAGATAAAGGTCTGCGCCACGGCCGCGACGATCTTTTCCCGGGTCAGGGCCGCGCCGCCGCCCTTGATCAGGTTGAGGCGCTCGTCGCTTTCATCGGCGCCGTCGATATAGAACTCCAGGTCGCTGACGCTGTTCAGGTCGTAGACCGGGATGCCGTGGCGCTGGAGGCGCTCGGCGGTGGCTTCGGAGCTGGCCACGGCGCCGTCGAAGTCGAACTTGTATTTGGCCAGGGCATCGATAAAGCAGTTGGCGGTGGAGCCGGTGCCGACGCCGATCACGCTCTTGGCTTCGAGTTTGGGAAGGATGAAGTCGACGGCGGCCTGGGCCACCGCCTGCTTGAGTTGATCCTGGTTCATGCCGGGTTCCACGGGGAAAGTTGGATAAGAGGGCGCGGATTATAGCGTCATCCGCCGGCAAAGCCCCTGCATTCGTATGGTCGCCCGGCGCAGCCCTGGGGTAGACTCGCGGGCTTACTCCGTCCAGTCGCCAGCGAATTCGCCATGCTCGAACAGTACGTCAAGATGATCCTCACCTCCCGCGTCTATGACGTGGCGGTGGAAACCCCCTTGCAGGCCGCCAACCAGCTGTCCGAGCGCTTTGCCAACCAGATTCTGCTCAAGCGCGAAGACCTGCAGCCGGTGTTCTCCTTCAAGATCCGTGGCGCCTACAACAAGCTGGCCCAGCTTTCGGCCGAGGAGCAGGCCCGTGGCGTGGTCACCGCCTCGGCCGGCAACCATGCCCAGGGCCTGGCCCTGGCCGCCAAGGTGCTGGGGGTCAAGGCCACCATCGTGATGCCCAAGACCACCCCGGAGATCAAGGTGCATGGCGTACGCTCACGCGGCGGCAAGGTGGTGCTGCACGGCGACAGCTTCCCGGAGGCCCTGGCCCACTCGCTCAAACTGGTGGAGGAGAAGGGCTACACCTATATCCACCCCTACGACGATCCCTACACCATCGCCGGACAGGGCACCGTGGCCATGGAAATCCTGCGTCAGCAGCCGGGCCAGCTGGACGCCATCTTCGTGCCCTGCGGCGGCGGCGGCCTGATCGCCGGCATCGCCGCCTATGTCAAATACCTGCGTCCGGAGATCAAGGTGATCGGCGTCGAACCGGACGACTCCAACTGCCTGCAGGCGGCGATGGCGGCTGGTGAGCGGGTGGTGCTGCCCAGTGTCGGGCTGTTCGCCGATGGCGTGGCGGTGGCGCAGATCGGCGCCCACACCTTCGAAGTGTGCAAGGACTATGTGGATGAGGTGATCACCGTCAGCACCGATGAAATCTGCGCGGCGATCAAGGACATCTACGACGACACCCGCTCCATCACCGAGCCGGCCGGCGCCCTGAGTGTGGCCGGGATCAAGAAGTACGTGGAGCGCGAGGGTTGCAGCGGTCGGGTGCTGGTGGGCATCGACTCCGGGGCCAACGTCAACTTCGACCGCCTGCGCCATGTGGCCGAGCGCGCCGAGCTGGGGGAGAAGCGCGAGGCCATTATCGCCGTGACCATCCCCGAGCAGCCGGGCAGCTTCAAGGCCTTCTGCGAGGCCATCGGCAAGCGCCAGATCACCGAGTTCAACTACCGCTACCACAGCGACAAGGAAGCCCATATCTTCGTCGGCGTGCAGACCCACCCGGAGACCGACCCCCGCGCCGCCCTGGTGGAAAGCCTGCGCAGTCAGGGTTTCCCGGTGCAGGATCTGACCGACAACGAGCTGGCCAAGCTGCATATTCGCCATATGGTCGGCGGCCATGCCGCGGCGGTGCCGGATGAATGCGTGTTCCGTTTCGAGTTTCCCGAGCGACCGGGCGCGTTGTTCAATTTCTTACAAAAACTCGGTGGGCGCTGGAATATCTCGATGTTCCACTACCGCAACCATGGTGCGGCCGATGGTCGTGTACTGGCGGCGCTGCAGGTGCCCCATGAGGAGCGCCAGCTGATACCCGCAGCCCTGGATGCCATCGGTTACCCCTACTGGGATGAGTCGGATAACCCGGCCTATCGCCTGTTTCTCGGATGATTAGGAGTTTGCTGTGGAACACTACCCGTTGCTGAAAATGCTGCATATGTTGCCCGGTATCCTCTTGCTGATCGGCGTGCCCGTGCACCTGTTTATGCTGTGGAAAGCTCAGCGCAGCGGTGATGCTGCTGTCCTGCAACGCAAGCTCAAGCGCACCCGCCTGATCAGCCTGCCGGTGCTCGGCCTGCTGGCCCTGAGCCTGCCGGTCACTGGCATGGTGCTGGTGGATATGGTCGGCTGGCCCCTGAGCCAGACCTGGCTGCTGCTGAGTAGCGTGCTGTTTGCCCTGCTGATGCTGGTCGGCCTGCTGCTGGTCGGGCGCCTCGGTGCCTGGCAGGCGCTGAACGGCGCCCCGGCGCCCAAGCGCCTGCTGGGTTTCTGCACGGCTTATGCCGGGCTGATTCTGCTGTTGCTGCTGGTGATCATGGGGCTGATGGGGGCCAAGCCGGCCTGAGTCGGCGCCAGGCTCACTGTGTCACCTTGGCCCGGAAGGACTCGGGCATCCACCAGAGCATGCCGGCGAGGCTGTCGATTGACGCCTCGGGGTTTTCCAGCACGATCAGGTGTCGGTTATCCAGATCGGCCTGCTCGATAAAGGCGCCGAACTGACGTTGAAAGAGTGCCCGGATGGAACCGTCCTCATGGGCCCTGCGCAAGCCTTCCTCGATCTGCCGGGCCAGTTCGGGGCGCTGCTTGCTGACAAAGAAATAGACCGGCTGGGGGTAGAACAGGGCGACCTCGTCGACAATCTGCAGCTGGTCTTTATGCCGCTCGGCCTCGGCCCAAATCTCGTTCAGCCCACGGTGAAAGTAATCAAAACGGCCCACGGCCAGCTGACGGAACAGGCCGTCGTAAGAGCTGTTGGTCATGACCGGCAATTGATTGGCCGCATAGACCGGCAGGTCGCCCCAGTCCGCGCCATGTCCGCCGACGAACTGCCGCAGCTCTGCGACACTGCGCACCTGGCTGAGGGCGTGGTGTTTTTCAGGGGTGGCCAGGAGCAGTCGCAGCCCGAGGATGCCCTGGTACACCGGAATCTTCACGGCGATCATGCTGGCTTCCCGTTGTGCACTAGTGGACATGAACTGCAAGTCCAGGGTGCCCTGGATAACGTAGCGTTCACCCCGAGCCTCATTCATGAGCTGTTCGGGGGCGTGACGATTTCATAGGGTATGTCCAGCTTGCTCAGCGCCAGATCCAGGACTTCCAGGCCAAAGCGATAGCGTTCCTGTGCCTGGTAATGCCTGACCACCAGAGTTTCCGGCTCGGCCTCGGCATTTTGCTGGGCAAGTGGGCTGGTGGGCAGCCAGAAGAGCAGGGCTGCCATTACGCCGAGGAGGCTGGTCGATGGGGTGGATTTTCTCATTATGTGTGGAGTCGAGCGCGAGAGGGGTGAGTCAATCTGTAGTCGAGGAATTGCCCCTAAGCAAGGCGGGCCGAATCATTGACGCTTGGTTTATGGCGATTGCGTCGATAGTTCTGCACGTACCCGGCGCACCCTCCGTCACGCTGTCCTCCGCGGGCAAGGAGTGTCAGGGTGCGCTCCCGCCGAATTACGCCTGGCACGGGGGCTGGGCTCTGGTCATGGGGGGAGGCAAGGCGCCGCTGGCGCAGATGATGCCGCCGCGCGCCGCTCATCCTAGGGCTTTGCCAGCTCCGCGCTAAGTCGTTCTATCTGCTGCTGGCGCTGGGCCTGCTCCAGCTGGTGAGTGGGGTTGAGGGAGGACCATTCGGGGTGGGCGCGCGCCTTGGTCAGGGCGTCTGGCAGTGGGGCCTGACGCCAGCTGTCGTCCTGTGGCAGGTTCACTTCGATGCGCTGCTGCGCGGCGTGGCCACGGGCGTCGAGTGCGCGCAACAGTTGCCGCTGTCGCAGGGCCAGCAGGCGCAGCACGCTGTCGTCGACGGTCAGCTCCCGTTGTCCCTTGAGTTTGCCTTTGAGTCGGGCGCCGTAGCTGCGCAAGGTCTGGGCGCTGCCGCCGATCAGGGCGCCCAGGGCCGCTGCCGCGCCCAGGGTGATACCGCCCACCAGCAGGTCGATACCGACCCCGGTGGCCGCGCCTGCGGCCATGCCGCCACCCAGCTTGACCCCCAGTTGTTTCAAGGTCTCCGGATTAAACAGGTCATCGCCCCAGCGCCCGTTCAGCAGCGGCAGTTCGCCGGCCTGGGCATCCCCGGTGCGGAAGGCATAGAGGCGCAGCAACGCCTCGACGCAGCACTGCTCGCGTAGGCGGATACGCTGGCGCAGCTGTTCGATGGCGTCCGCCTCGGCTTGGCTGGCCACGCCCTGGCGGCAGGCGGCTACGTCCAGCAACAGCTCGGCGCTCAGCCGGGCGCCGGCCTGGTGGCGGGCCTGGCGCTGCTGTTCATGGTGCTCGATCAGGCGCTGCAACTGCGGGCGGGCCTTTTCCAGGAGCAGCGCCAGGCTTTCATACAGGCGCCGCTCGCCATCCAGGGGCGGGGCCACGCTGTCGAAACCGACCAGAGCATGCAGACCCAGGCGGGCCAGGGCGCCGCGCCACTCTTCCTCGCGATGGCCGTGGCCGGCGACGAAATTGAGCACCGGCAGCAGCGGCCGGCCGGCCATGGCCAGCACTGCAAGCTCGTCGCGGTACTTGGCCAGCACCGGTTCGCGGGCGTCGATCACATACAGGCCGGCGTCCGAGGCCAGCAGCTGGCGCAGCACTTTTGCTTCCTGCTCGAAACGCTGACGCGCCTCGCTGCCATCGAGAAAACGCGCCAGCCGCGCCGGGCCATCCAGGCGCTCGCCGGGGCGGTCGAGGCGTTCCAGGTAGTCGAGCAGGGCGATGGCATCTTCCAGACCCGGGGTGTCGTACAGCTCCAGCAGCGCCTGGCCCGCGACCGACAGGCGCGCGCCTTCGACATGACGGGTGGTGCTGGCGCGCGGCGACACCTCGCCGAAGGCCACATCGCGGGTCAGGGTACGCAGCAGGGAGGTCTTGCCCACATTGGTATGGCCGGCCACGGCGAGTTTCAGTGGCTTGCTCATGTTCTCTGCCCTCTCCCATAAATCACCGAAGGGGCGCCCGTGATGGTCTCTAGAGCCTTAGTCATGACCCTGCTCCAGCCAGCTGAATGGCGCACTGTCGCTGTAGCTGAGCTGCAGTCTGTCCAGCGCCTGGTGCCAGTCGCCCAGGCGTTCGCTGTCCAGACTCTGTCCCGGCTCCGGGGGCAGCAGCCAGATGCGGGTGTGTGTGGCGCTGCGGGCCAGTTCGCCGAGCAGCGCCAGGCTGCCACGATCCGGCGAACGTCGTGGGTCGCAGGCGATCAGCAGGCGCTCGGCCGGGTAGCGCGCCAACTGGTCGAGCAGCTGGCGGCGCTGCTCACGGCTGTCGAGCACGCCGGCATCCTGCACACCGGCTGGCAGGCTGGGTGGCCAGGGGCGCTGCGGGTCCAGTTCGATGGCCAGCAGCAGAGCGCCCTGAGTGGGCAGCGGGCTGCTGCCGGCCTGGGGCTGGTGCAGTTGGGCGGGTGGCAGGTCGCACACGCCCAGGCGCTCGCTGCTCGGCTGCAGGCGCTCGCTGAGCAGGGCGTAGCCGGGCAGGCCCAGGTCCAGCTGCAGGCGCCGACGGCCGCGCTGCCAGCGCCACAGGCAGAGCAGCGTCAGGCCCAGGCGCGGAAGAATGCCGTAGACCAGCAGCACCCCCAGCAACCAGCTGGCCCAGAGCTGCCGTGGGCCTTCCTCGGCCAGGGGGGCTTCGCCGCTGGCGCGGATCAGCTCGCTATCCGGCAGGGGGAAACCGAGCAGTGTAGGTAGGGTGCCCAGGCCCTGGGTCAGGGCGATAAAGCTGTGGCTACCGAGCAAGGTGGTTTCCCAGACAAAACCATAGCGCCGGGTGCTGAGCAGCACCAGGCAAGCCAGCAAGGCGCTGAGCAGGGCCAGCAGCCACAGAGCATGGCCGAGCAGGCCAAGCAGCCAGCGGTTCAACCCCTGACGCTGCAACAGCAGCAGCAGGGCCGGGCCCAGTTGGGCGGCGCGGGCGTCCCGCGCCAGCTTCTCGCTAAGCCACAACCACAGGCGGCCCAGCGCCGCGTTATGGCGGCTGCCCAGCCCCAGGCTGGCGAGCCAGCCGAGCAACATCAGCAGATTAAGGCCGAGCAGGCTGCCCAGGGCCCAGAACAGATTGACCGGGCGCTGGCCATCGCCCAGGGCCGTCCAGGCCAGGCCAATACCACTGAGCAGCGCCAGCAACACCAGTAGCCATGCTGCCAGCCGTGCTCCTTGCAGCCAGTGCTGCTGGGCTTGCAATTGACCCTCTCGGTTGGCTAACCACAGGGCGCGGGCTTCGATCCGTCCGGGCAGGTCGGTGGCCGCCTGCAGGGCGTGACGATTGGCTTCGGCGTCGTCCAGGGGGCCGGCGTGCTCTTCGCGCAGGCGCAGGGTTTCGCATACCCAAAGGCGTTGCAAAGGACTGAGAGGGCGGTTCTTGGCTGGGTTCACGCAGCATTCCATGGGCCAGTTCTGTCTAGAGCATAACCCCACGAGCCCGGTCATGGCAGAACTGTCCGGGGGCTGTACGAAGCGATCCCGGCCGACTAGGCTGTAGTCGGGGTCAAGACGCCTTGTCGCATGACCCTGTTTTCTCCAGAACAAGAAAGTGAGCATGCCTTGAAGTTACCGCACCTGGACTGGGTCAATCAGGACTCCCCCTATCTGCACCAGCAGCGCCTGGGGTTTCGTGGCCTAGCCTTCGAGGGGGAGCTGGAAGACGCCTACAAGCGTTACCACGCCAACGTGTTTTTGCGGCGGATGCGCTGGGCGCTGCTGGTGGCCATGCTGCTGGCACTGATCTTTGTCCTGCTCGACGCCGTCAATTTGCCGGACCCGTTGCGCGGGCACATCCTCAGCCTGCGCCTGGGGGTCATGCAGCCCTTGCTGGTGCTGGCATGGCTGGCCACCTATCGGCGCGAGTTGCGCGACTATCTGCAGATGATCGGAGGGGTGGTGGCCCTGCTCTGCGGCGTGGCAGTGGCCGGGATTATTGCCCTGGCGCGCCACCATGCCTTCCCCTTGCCCTACGAGGGCATCATCCTGGTGACGGTGTTCTTCTACTTCCTCACTGGGCTGCGCTTTGTCACCGCGGCCCTGTGCGGCTGGCTGACCTTTATCGCCTATGTCGCGGTGGAGGTGGTGGTCGCTACGCCGGGCGAGACGCTGCTCAGTAACGCCCTGTTCCTGGCCTTGGCCAATGTGATTGGTTCGGTTGGCTGCTACTCCCAGGAGTACGCCACCCGCCTGAACTTCCTCGCCAACGGCCTGCTGCAGGACCTGGCCGAGAAGGACTTTCTCACCGGCCTGCTTAACCGCCGGGCCTTCACTGAGCGCGCCGAGCGCACTTGGCGTCAGGCCCAGCGCGAGCACAAGCCCCTGGGGCTGGTGATGATGGATGTGGATTTTTTCAAGCGCTACAACGATCACTATGGGCATGCCGCCGGTGACGAGGCGCTACGCAAGGTGGCCAAGGTGATTGGCGAACACGCCAAACGCCCGCTTGACTGTACCGCCCGCTACGGCGGTGAGGAGTTCGTCGGCTGCTGGTACGGCCTGTCCGAGGCACAGCTGCTGGCGATCGTGGAGAAGGTACGCAGCTCGGTCGAGGCCCTGGGCATGGCTCATGCCCATTCCGATGCAGCCAGCGTGGTCACTCTCAGCATTGGTGTAGCCTACCTGACGCCGCAGGCGCACCAGAGCCTGGAAGATACCCTGCGGGTGGCCGATGTGGCCCTGTATCTGGCCAAGGAGCAGGGGCGCAACCGGGTGGTGTGCAAGCAGCCTTGAGCCTACCCCTCTCAGGACAGGCTTCAATCCGCGGTGCCAACTGGGTATGCTCGCCGGCATGAAAACCTCCCTGCCTCTCTGCCTGATCGCCGCCCTTGCACAAAACCGTGTGATCGGCCGCGACAACCAACTGCCCTGGCACTTGCCGGCGGATCTCAAGCACTTCAAGGCGCTCACCCTGGGCAAGCCAATCATCATGGGCCGCAAGACCTGGGACTCCCTGGGCCGGCCCTTGCCCGGCCGGCTCAATCTGGTGGTCAGTCGTCAGCCCGGCCTGCAGTTGCAGGGTGCAGAGGTATTCCCCAGCCTGGAGGCGGCTCTGGAACGTGCCCAGGCCTGGGCCCGTGAGGAAGATGCCGAGGAGCTGATGCTGATCGGTGGCGCCCAGCTGTACGAGCTGGGCCTGCCTCTGGCCGAGCGTCTGTACCTGACCCGGGTCGGCCTGGAGCCTCAGGGCGATGCCTGGTTCCCCGCCTTTGCCGAGGCCGACTGGCACCTGTCTTCGGCCATTGAGCACCCCCATGGCCTGGAAACCCCAGGCTATGTCTTCGAGGTCTGGGACCGCAAGTAACCCACCGCTGTATTGACCGGGATTAAGGCGGAGCTGCCCTGGCTCCGCTAGCCTTGCCTGTCGACATACCCGCCGAGCCGTCATCGTGAACAAGCCCGACACCCCCCGCGACGAGGCCGATGCCATCGCCGCCCTCTTTATTCGCCATCCCCTGTGGGAGGATGCCCTGGCCATGCTGCTGGGCACTGCCATGGTGGCCCTGGGCATTAGCCTGTATAGCCAGGCCGGGTTGCTCACCGGCGGCACGGTGGGTCTGGCCTTTCTGCTCAAGTACTGGCTGGGCTGGTCATTTGGCCTGGTGTTCTTTGCCCTCAACCTGCCGTTCTATGCCCTGGCCCTGTGGCGTATGGGCCTGTCCTTTACCCTGCGCACCTTCTGCGCCGTGGCCCTGGTGTCGCTGCTGGCCGAACTGACCCCGCAGTGGATCCGCTTTGCCCACCTCAACCCGCTCTATGCGGCGCTGTTCGGCGGCTTCGCCATGGGCCTGGGGCTGCTGATGCTGTTTCGCCACAAGGCCAGCCTGGGTGGGGTAAATATCCTTGCCCTGTACCTGCAGAGCCGCTTCGACCTGCGCGCCGGCAAGGTGCAGATGGGCATCGACGTGCTGATCGTGCTGGGCGCGGTGCTGATCGTGCCACTGGACAAGGTGGCCCTGTCGATCCTCGGCGCGGTGGCGCTGAATATGGTGCTGGCCATCAACCACCGAGCCGGGCGTTATATGGGGGTGAGTTGAGAGCAGAAAAAACCCGGCGTCAGGCCGGGTTTTTTACAGGTGCCGAAGTGGCTTAGCCGTCCAGCATCGCCTTGTCGCGTACTGCACCCTTGTCGGCGCTGGTGGCCAGCAGGGCGTAGGCCTTGAGCGCGGTGGTCACTTTACGTGGGCGGCTCTCCACCGGCTTCCAGCCCTTCTTGTCCTGTTCCACGCGGCGCGCGGCCAGCTCGTCATCGCTGACCAGCAGGTTGATCGAGCGCTCGTGGATATTGATCAGGATCTTGTCGCCTTCGCGTACCAGACCGATGGCGCCGCCTGCGGCAGCTTCCGGCGAAGCGTGGCCGATGGACAGGCCCGAGGTGCCGCCGGAGAAACGGCCGTCGGTGAGCAGGGCGCAGGCCTTGCCCAGACCCTTGGACTTCAGGTAGCTGGTCGGATAAAGCATTTCCTGCATGCCCGGGCCGCCTTTCGGGCCTTCGTAACGGATGATGACGATGTCGCCGGCCTTCACCTCGTCGGCGAGGATGCCGCGCACGGCGCTGTCCTGGCTCTCGAAGATCTTCGCGCTGCCTTCGAACACATGGATGGACTCATCCACCCCTGCGGTCTTCACCACGCAGCCATCGACGGCGATATTGCCGTAGAGCACGGCCAGGCCGCCCTCCTGGGAGTAGGCATGCTCGACGCTGCGGATGCAGCCTTCGACGCGGTCGTCATCGACGCTGTCCCAACGGGTGCTCTGACTGAATGCGGTCTGGGTCGGGATACCGGCCGGACCGGCGCGGAAAAAGGTGTGCACGGCCTCGTCCTGAGTCTGGGTGATATCCCACTGGGCGATGGCCTCGGCCATGCTCTTGCTGTGCACGGTGGCCACCTCGGTGTGCAGCAGGCCGCCACGGGCCAGCTCGCCGAGGATGGAGATCACCCCGCCGGCGCGGTGCACGTCTTCCATGTGGTACTTCTGGATGTTCGGCGCCACCTTGCACAGCTGCGGTACCTGGCGCGAAAGGCGATCGATGTCGCGCAGGTCGAAGGCCACTTCGCCTTCCTGGGCGGCGGCCAGCAGATGGAGGATGGTGTTGGTCGAGCCGCCCATGGCAATGTCCAGCATCATGGCGTTCTCGAAGGCCTTGAAGTTGGCGATATTGCGCGGCAGCACCGACTCGTCGCCCTCGCCGTAGTAACGCTGGCACAGCTCGACGATCAGGCGACCGGCGCGCAGGAACAGCTGTTCGCGGTCGCTGTGGGTGGCCAGGGTCGAACCGTTGCCCGGCAGGGACAGGCCCAGGGCCTCGGTCAGGCAGTTCATCGAGTTGGCAGTGAACATGCCGGAGCAGCTGCCGCAGGTCGGGCAGGCACTGCGCTCGTATTCGGCGACCTTCTCATCGGATGCCGTGTCGTCGGCGGCGATCACCATGGCGTCGACCAGGTCCAGGCCATGGCTGGCCAGCTTGGTCTTACCGGCTTCCATCGGCCCGCCGGAGACGAACACCACCGGGATATTCAGGCGCAGGGCGGCCATCAGCATGCCGGGGGTGATCTTGTCGCAGTTGCTGATGCAGACAATGGCATCGGCACAGTGGGCGTTGACCATGTATTCCACGGAGTCGGCGATGATCTCGCGGCTCGGCAGCGAATAGAGCATGCCGTCGTGGCCCATGGCAATGCCGTCATCCACGGGGATGGTGTTGAACTCCTTGCCCACCCCGCCGGCTTTTTCGATTTCCTCGATCACCAGCTGCCCCAGATCTTTCAGGTGGACGTGACCGGGCACGAACTGGGTGAAGGAGTTGGCAACGGCAATGATCGGCTTCTCGAAATCGCCGTCCTGCATGCCGGTGGCGCGCCACAGGGCACGCGCGCCGGCCATGTTGCGTCCGTGGGT
>JBFHPI010000038.1:0-12936 GCA_041592855.1 Pseudomonas sp. | reverse complement strand
TGAGCCGGTGGCGCCTGCCGGTGATGAAATCACCGACGATGAGTTCGAGGCGCTGCTCGACCAGTTGCATGGTAAGGGCAAGTTTGTCGAACCGGAGGCGATCAAGGCCGATGCGATACCGGCCAAATCGGCGGCACCGGCCAAGGCGGCCGATCCGGTCAAGGCTGCCGCCAAGCCGGCGCCTAAGGCTGAAAGCAAAGCCGTGCCAGCGCCCAAGGCAGAGCCGGTCAAGGCTGCTGCCCCGGCACCTGCTGCCGCAGCACCGGCCAGCGAAGCGGAAACCACCGTGCGGGTGGATACGGCACGCCTGGACGAAATCATGAATATGGTCGGCGAGCTGGTGCTGGTGCGTAACCGACTGGTGCGCCTGGGTGCCAACAGTGGCGATGAAGCCATGTCCAAGGCGGTGTCCAACCTCGATGTTGTGACGGCGGATCTGCAGACGGCGGTGATGAAAACCCGCATGCAGCCGATCAAGAAGGTCTTCGGACGCTTTCCACGCCTGGTACGCGACCTGGCTCGCAGCCTTAAGAAAGAGATCAACCTGGAGCTGGTGGGCGAGGAAACCGACCTCGACAAGAACCTGGTCGAGGCCCTGGCCGACCCACTGGTGCACCTGGTGCGCAACGCCGTCGATCATGGCGTGGAAACCCCTGAGGAACGCGAGGCCGCTGGCAAGCCCCGTGGCGGCAAGGTGGTGCTGTCGGCCGAGCAGGAAGGCGATCATATCCTCCTGTCCATCTCCGACGACGGTAAGGGCATGGATGCCGACGTGCTGCGCGCCAAGGCGGTGGAGAAGGGGCTTCTCGACAAGGACGCAGCCGACCGACTCAACGAATTTGAATGCTACAACCTGATTTTCGCCCCAGGCTTTTCCACCAAGACCGAGATTTCCGACGTGTCTGGCCGCGGTGTGGGCATGGACGTGGTGAAAACCAAGATCACCCAACTCAATGGCACGGTTAACGTCTTCTCGGTCAAGGGCCAGGGGTCGAAGATCATCATCAAGGTGCCGCTGACCCTGGCCATCATGCCGACGCTCATGGTTATGCTGGGTAACCAGGCCTTTGCCTTCCCCCTGGTCAACGTCAACGAGATCTTCCATCTGGATCTGTCGCGCACCAATGTGGTCGATGGCCAGGAAGTGGTCATCGTGCGCGATAAGGCCCTGCCGTTGTTCTATCTCAAACGTTGGCTGGTCGGCGGCGCTGCTCACGAAGAGCCGGGTGAGGGGCATGTGGTGATTCTTACCGTCGGCAGCCAGCGCATAGGCTTTGTCGTCGATCAATTGGTCGGTCAGGAAGAAGTGGTAATTAAGCCTCTGGGCAAAATGCTGCAGGGTACCCCAGGCATGTCCGGCGCCACCATTACCGGCGACGGTCGCATTGCCCTGATTCTTGATGTCCCCAGCATGCTCAAGCGCTACGCCCGGCGTATCTGATTGATCCGCGGCACAGTCTGCATCCGTGCCGTCTAGGAGTGTTTATGGCTGTTAAGGTTTTGGTAGTGGACGACTCCGGCTTCTTTCGCCGGCGTGTTTCGGAAATTCTCTCAGCCGACCCGGATATCCAGGTAATAGGTACTGCCACCAATGGCCGCGAGGCCATCGAGCAGGCTCAGGCGCTCAAGCCTGATGTCATCACCATGGATTACGAGATGCCAATGATGGATGGCATCACCGCTGTGCGTAATATCATGCAGCGCTGTCCGACCCCGGTGCTGATGTTCTCCTCGCTTACCCATGAGGGTGCCAGGGTTACCCTGGATGCGCTGGAGGCGGGTGCCGTCGATTTTCTACCGAAGAACTTCGAAGATATTTCGCGCAATCCCGAGCGGGTCAAGCAGCTCTTATGCGAGAAAATCCACACCATCGCGCGCAGCAACAGGCGTAGCCTGAGCCTGCCACCGGTGGCCGTGGTGGCGCCGAGTAGCAGTGCAACGAGCAAACCGGTGCCACGCCCCAGCAGCCCGGTTAGGCCGGCTGTAACCCCTAATCCAGCACCGACTGCCAGCTCGGCTGCGGTCAAACGCAAGGCTTATAAGCTCGTGGCCATTGGCACTTCCACCGGTGGCCCGGTGGCTCTGCAGCGCGTGCTGACCCAGTTGCCGGCTAATTTTCCCGCGCCGCTGGTGCTGATCCAGCATATGCCCGCCGCCTTTACCAAGGCCTTTGCCGAGCGTCTGGACAAGCTATGCAAGATCAGCGTCAAGGAGGCCGAAGAGGGCGATGTGCTGCGTCCGGGGCTGGCCCTGTTGGCACCCGGCGGAAAACAGATGATGGTCGACGCCCGCGGTGTGATCAAAATTCTGCCGGGTGATGAGCGCCTGAATTACAAGCCCTGTGTCGATATCACCTTTGGTTCGGTGGCCAAGTCCTACCACGACAAGGTGTTGGCGGTGGTGTTGACCGGTATGGGCGCCGATGGCCGCGAAGGTGCGCGCCTGCTCAAGCAGAACGGCAGTCAGGTCTGGGCCCAGGATGAAGCCAGTTGTGTGATCTATGGCATGCCAATGGCCATCGTCAAGGCCAACCTGGCCGATGCAGTCTATTCGCTGGACGATATCGGCAAGCGCCTGGCTGAGACCTGCATGTAATGGATGTTTTAAGCCTTATTGGGGTCATCCTGGCTTTTGTCGCCATTCTCGGTGGCAATTACCTGGAAGGCGGTCACGCGACTGCATTGCTCAATGGGCCGGCGGCGCTGATTGTGATTGGCGGTACCCTGGGGGCAGCCTTTCTGCAGGCCCCGATGGCGGTGTTCAAACGTGCCCTGATGATTATCCGCTGGATCTTCTTTCCGCCCCATGTGGATCTGGCTGGCGGTATCAACCGGGTGGTTGGCTGGAGTCTGACCGCGCGCAAGGAGGGCCTGCTTGGCCTGGAAGCGGTGGCCGATGCCGAACCCGACCCTTATGCGCGCAAGGGCTTGCAGTTGTTGGTCGATGGCGCGGAACCCGAGGCAATTCGCAGTATTCTCGAAGTCGATCTGTATACCCAGGAAGGCCGGGATATCCAAGCAGCCAAGGTGTTCGAGAGCATGGGCGGCTATGCACCGACCATCGGCATTATCGGTGCGGTCATGGGCCTGATTCATGTAATGGGCAATCTGGCCGACCCCAGCATGCTTGGCAGTGGCATTGCTGTCGCCTTTGTTGCCACCATCTATGGGGTCGGCCTGGCCAACCTGCTGCTGCTGCCGATCGGCAATAAACTCAAGAGCATTGCTCTGCGCCAGTCGCGTTACCGGGAAATGCTCCTCGAAGGCATCCTGTCCATCGCTGAAGGTGAGAACCCCCGCTCCATCGAGCTGAAGCTGCAAGGCTTTATGGACTGATGGAGGTCACTCATGCCCCGCAGGCGTCATCACGAAGAGCATGAAAATCATGAGCGCTGGTTGGTGTCCTATGCCGACTTCATCACCCTGCTGTTCGCCTTTTTCGTGGTCATGTATTCGATTTCCTCGCTGAATGAGGGCAAGTACAAGATTCTCTCCCAAAGCCTGACGGGGGTGTTCAGCCAGCCCGATCGCACAATCAAGCCGATTCCCGTAGGGGAGGAGCGACCCCGTACCAGCGAAGCGGAGCTGGTGCTGCCCGATGAGGGTTCTCCCCAGGCGCCGGTGGACTCCTTGGAGAGTATTGCCAGCAGTGTGCGTGAGGCTTTTGGTGATCTGATCCAAAGCAAACAGCTGAAAGTCAGTGGCAATGAGCTGTGGATCGAAATCGAGCTGAGTTCCAGCCTGCTGTTCTCCAGCGGTGAGGCGTTGCCGAACAATGCGGCATTCGAGATTATCGAAAAGGTTGCCAAAATTCTGGCACCCTATGAAAACCCTATCCACGTCGAGGGGTTTACCGATAACCAACCGATCCAGACCGCGCAGTTTCCGACCAACTGGGAGCTTTCAGCGGCGCGGGCGGCCAGCATCGTGCGTATGCTGGCCATGGACGGGGTCAATCCTGGGCGCATGGCTGCGGTAGGCTATGGTGAATTTCAGCCGGTGGCGGACAATGCCACGGCTGAGGGGCGAGGGCGTAATCGGCGGGTGGTGCTGGTGGTGTCGCGTAACCTCGATGTGCGCCGCAGCGTCAGCGGTGTGGGCAGCGGCAATGCGCGTCCGGATGCAGCCTTGCAACGGGCTGGCACGCAACCTGCACCAGCGCTGCCAGTGCAGGCCCCGCCCGCGGGCGCCGTCAATCCCCCGTCGCCCGCCCCTTAGGCGAGCACCTTATCTCGGCTGTAGTCATGCCGCCGGGAGGATAGAGAGAATGAGAGTCTGGGCAGTAGCGAATCAGAAAGGTGGCGTCGGCAAGACCACCACATCCATTGCCTTGGCCGGCCTACTGGCCGACGCCGGCAAGCGTGTGGTGGTGGTCGACCTTGATCCCCATGGGTCCATGACCAGTTACTTCGGGCATGACCCCGATAGCCTGGAACACAGCAACTTCGATCTGTTCCAGCATCAGGGCAGCGTGCCGCGTGGCCTGCCGCAGCAGTTGCTGTTACCCACCAGCCATGAGCGTATCGCGTTGTTGCCGTCCAGCACCGCGTTGGCCACCCTGGAGCGTCAGTCGCCCGGGCAGAGCGGCCTGGGCTTGGTAGTGGCCAAGAGCCTGGCGCAGTTGTGGCAGGAATTCGATCATGCGGTGATCGACAGCCCACCGCTGCTTGGGGTGCTGATGGTCAATGCCCTGGCCGCCAGCCAGCAACTGGTGATTCCGGTGCAAACCGAGTTTCTTGCAGTCAAGGGGCTTGAGCGTATGGTCAGCACCCTGGCGATGATCAATCGCTCGCGCCAGCAGGCCTTGCCCTACACCATAGTGCCGACCCTGTTCGACCGCCGTACCCAGGCCTCCATGAGCACCCTGCGGGTTCTGCGCAATACCTACCCCGAGCACCTGTGGCAGGCCTACATTCCGGTGGACACGCGGCTGCGTGATGCCAGTCGGGCTGGCCTGACTCCATCGCAGTTCGACAATAACAGTCGTGGCGTGATTGCCTACCGTGCTCTATTGAAACATCTGCTGGCGCAACAGGCCGCGGCCCAGGTAGCCTGAGATGTGGGTCTATGCTCAAGAGAATTGCTCAAGTCTGCAGCTTGAGCGGCCGATAGTCTGTACAGAGTGTTCCAGCGGGTTGTATTCATGAGTCGTTCCCCGGTTACCGCCACACGTTCGCAACTGGCCTTGCAGTCCTATCTGGACGGCTTGTTACAGGAGGCTGCGAGCGAGTTGGCCGAAAGTATCAGCCTGGATGAATTCGAGGCGGCCGTGCTCGAAGAGCAGGTGCGTGATTCCCGGCCGTTGCGTGCAGCCACTGTAGCGGCACCCCGTCCCCTGGCCGAGGCCGAAGCGCGGCCCCTGACACTGGCGACCCTGAGCATGCCCCAGCCGCTGCCTGAGGTGGTGCCTTTAGTGGAACCGGTGGCCAGGGTGGAAACCCCGGCCGAGCCTGAAGTGGAGCTGGCGCCAACCCCTCCCGTGCATGCCAAGCCCGCGACCGAAGGGCGCCCGGCCTGGGCGGAAGAGCCGTTCGAATGCCTGCTTTTCGATGTGGCGGGCCTGACCCTGGCGGTGCCGCTGGTGTGCCTGGGCACCATCTACCCCTTGAGTGGACAGGAGCTGACGCCATTATTTGGCCAGCCGGACTGGTTTCTCGGCATACTGCCGTGTCAGGCCGGCAACCTGAAGGTGCTGGACACCGCGCGCTGGGTGATGCCCGACCGTTACCGTGATGATTTTCGCGAAGGCCTGCAGTATGTGATCTCGGTCGAGGGTTATGAGTGGGGGCTGGCGGTGCACCAGGTCAGCCGTTCCATCCGTCTGGACCCCGCCGAAGTCAAATGGCGTAGCAGCCGAACCCAGCGACCCTGGTTGGCCGGTACGGTGATCGAGCACATGTGCGCCCTGCTGGATGTGGCAGCCCTGGCCGAGTTGATCGCCAGCGGTGCGGCCAGTCGCATGAAGGCAGGACGGATGCATTAACAACGCAAGATCGGCCGCGTGATGCCGCCGGCTTTGCAACTATAGTAACCAGAGCGGGGCCAACACCCGCGTTCGCCGCCGCGAGCGGTTTATGACGAGGCTAGGGATATGAAGAAAAGTTCTGCACAGGGTTCTGACGATCCGATTCTGCAGTGGGTGACCTTCCGCCTGGATAACGAAACCTATGGCATCAATGTGATGCAAGTGCAGGAAGTCTTGCGCTATACCGAGATTGCCCCGGTGCCCGGTGCGCCGAGCTATGTGCTGGGTATCATCAACCTGCGCGGCAACGTGGTCACCGTGATCGATACCCGCCAGCGTTTTGGCCTGGCTTCCAGTGAAGTCACCGACAACACCCGTATCGTCATCATCGAGGCGGACAAACAGGTGGTCGGCATCCTGGTCGATAGCGTGGCCGAAGTGGTCTACCTTCGTCAGTCCGAGGTTGAAACCGCGCCGAACGTGGGTAATGACGAGTCCGCCAAGTTTATCCAGGGTGTATGCAACAAGAACGGCGAACTGCTGATTCTGGTTGAACTGGACAAACTGATGAGCGAGGAAGAGTGGTCCGAGCTGGAGAGCTTCTAGGTCATGCTCGAATGGTTGCTGCTGATCTTGGCGCTGATCTGCATGGGGTTGGTGGCGACCTGTGTCTGGCTGGCCATGCAGCAGCGCAACGCCTTGCAGTTGCAGGCCGAGCGTGACGCGTTGCGCGACCGGCGCATCAAGGAACTCGGCAAGCGCCTGGATGCCTACCTGACCGGCAGTATCCAGATGGGCGAGGAGCTGCATGAGCTGCGTCGGGTGGTGGCCCCTCTGCCGGACAAACTCAACCAGATCGAGCAACGCGATCCCGGTAGTCTGTCCTTTACCCAGGCGGCACGCCTGGCGGGTATGGGGGCTACCGTCGATGACCTGACCCAGTCCTGTGGCCTGAGTCAGGCCGAGGCCGAACTGGTCAGCAAGATGCAACAGGCCAAGCGTCTGCGCTCCTGATCAGTCTTGCGGACCGCCGAGAAGGATCTGCGCGGGGCTGATATCGCGTTCCTCTTCGCTACCCGCGGGGCGTTTGCCCTTCAAATACCAGGCAAAGGCGATGATTTCCGCGATGCAGCGGTACAGCTGTTCGGGAATCGCCTCGCCCAGTTCCAGGCGCGCCAAGAGGCCGACCAGTTCGGCATTTTCGTAGATGGGCACTTCATATTCGCGCGCAATGGCCAGGATCGCTTCGGCCAGTTCATCGTCACCCTTGGCCGTGAGGATGGGTGCATTCTGCCCGTCGTAGTTGAGGGCGATGGCCTGTTTCGGGCGGTGCTGACTCATGCGGTTTCATCCACCCAACGCTGTTCCAGGCTGGTACGCGGCCCTTGGGGCGGCGTGCCCTGGCTGCAGGCCAGCTCGCCGACCTGCAGGCCGGCAGCATTCAGGCGCTGACGCAGGTTATCCAGCTCGGCCTGGATCAGTCTGGCGGTCTCGGCCCGTTCGGCCCAGAGCTGGCTGGACAGCCGGCCATGCGCCAGCTGGGCCTGAACCTGCAGCGGGCCCAGAGGGTCGAGATCGAAGGCCAGTTCGACCTTCCACAGGGTTTCCTTTTTCTCCTCCTTGCCTTTGTGTTGCGCTTCGTCGCGCTGGATCTTCAGCTGCAGTGGTACCAGCTCGCGCTGGTCGCGCATGGGCAACTCCAGCTGCCAGGTGGTCAACAGGTTGCCGTCCGGGCCCACCTGGCTTTGCGCCAGGCTGGACAGCTGGTGAGTTTGTAGGCGGGACAGGGCGGCGGCGGCCAGTTTCAACAGAGTCTCCAGGTCGGCTTCACCTTCCATGTTTTGCAACAGGCGCGAGGGCAGGGGGAATTTCAGCGCCTGCAGACGGCTGTTGTGCTGATCCAGGCCACCCAGCAGGTTGCGCGCCATGGCCGGTAGAGCCAGGCCCAGGGCATTGCCGGCGTTGGCTGCGGCCAGGGGGGATGCGCCTGGGGCCAGGGGCAGCAACTGGGTAATCAGGCGCAGCAGATTGGCTTTCAGATCCTGGCCAAGGGCGCTGCTCTGGCCTGCCAGGAGTTTGCTTTCCAGCAGCAGGCCGCTGTTCTCCAGGGCCTGGCTGACGCCCTTGGCCGTGCTCAACTGGGTGCTGTCGGGGAGGGCGGCAAAGAGTTTATCGATACTATTGCGCAGGCCCGCATCGGCCCCGGCGGTTTGGCTGGGCAGGCCCTGCAAGGCCGTGAATAGGGCCTGGAGCGAGCCCTGACGTTCATGCTGAGTGCCCAGTTGCTGGCTCAGCACCAGCTGATCCAGGCGGCTGCTCAGGGGCAGGAAGCTGAGCGACTGGCTGCCCTGCACCTGGGCGCTGAGAAGGCTGCCGGGCTGCACGGGAAGAGGCGTTTCCAGGGCCAGCTTGCTACCGGCCAGGGGCGTATTGAGTAGGCTCAGCACTACCTTGTACAGCACCTGGGCGCCCTGCTGAGGGGCTGGCACAGGTTCGCGGCTGATCACCTTGCCCTGCAGCAAGGTGCCCGGCGGCAGTTTTCCCAGGTCCAGGCTGTTCAGGAGCTTTTCGCTATTGCCCTGCAGCGTCGCGGCCAGTTGCGTCTGTGAGAGTGCGGTCACGGCCAGTGCGGTGCCCTGGGCCAGGGGGCGGGTGCTTTCGGCCTGCAGGGTGGCCTGACGGCCGTTGTCCAGGGTCAGCTTGAGCACCAATTGGAAACTCTGGGCCATTTCCTTGAGGGCGATGACCTCGGCCTTGGCTGTTTCGCCACTGGCCAGCAGGCTCTGCATGGGTTGCAGCAGCTTGAGCGCCAGTTCGACGCTGGCAGCCGGGGCTCTGCTGCTGGGGGCGACGGCTGGCATTGGCCGGGTGCTGCTGATTTCACTCATGGGTGGGTTACAACCTGTTGAAAATGCTCGCTGCGGGAGGGCGGGCCTGACATGTATAATCGCGCCCCGTCTCGACCGGCTGCGCACTCTACTTGCGTCAGTATAGCGGCCAAGACCCCGCCGACTTGAAGGGCCTCGTCGCCCTGCAGGCGGTTTGCTGAATGCGGCTTATGCCGGAAATTCCACCGACCCCGGTACCTATGCCTTGACCAGTCCTCTTCTCGAAGCCGTGGCGCTCACCTGTGAGCGGGACTGGCGCATGCTGTTCGAGGGCCTTGACCTGCGCCTGGAGGCCGGGCAGATGCTGCAGGTGTCCGGCCCCAACGGCAGCGGCAAGACCAGTCTGCTGCGTCTGTTGGCCGGGCTGATGCAGCCGACCGCCGGGGTGATCCGCTGGCAAGGCCGAACCTTGAGTGAGCAGCGCGCCGAAGTAAGCCGCAATCTGCTGTGGCTGGGACACGCTGCCGGAATCAAGGGGCTGCTCACGGCCGAAGAGAACCTGGCCTGGCTCTGCGCCTTGCATCAGCCCGCCGAGCGCGCGGCTATCTGGCAGGCACTGGAGGCGGTCGGCCTGCGCGGCTTCGAGGATGTGCCCTGTCATACCCTGTCCGCCGGCCAGCAACGCCGCGTCGGTCTGGCCCGTCTGTATCTGCCGGCTCCAGCTCTGTGGATTCTCGACGAGCCCTTTACCGCCCTGGACAAGGCCGCCGTGGCCCAGCTGGAAGCCCATCTGGCCGCGCACTGCGAGCAGGGCGGGCTGGTGGTGCTGACCACCCACCATACGCTAGCGCTCAAGCCCGATGGCTACCGTGAACTTGATCTGGGGCAGCGCAGCCTATGAGCAATGTCTTTAGCCTTCTGCTGGCCCGGGAAACCCGCCTGCTGTTCCGTCGCCCGGCCGAACTGGCCAACCCACTGGTGTTCTTCGCCATCGTGATTGCCCTGTTCCCCTTGGCGGTAGGGCCGCAGACCCAGTTGTTACAAAGCCTTTCGCCGGGTCTGGTGTGGGTCGCGGCCCTGTTGGCCGTGCTGCTCTCGCTGGACGGGCTGTTCCGCAGTGATTTCGAGGACGGTTCGCTGGAGCAGTGGGTCCTTTCGCCGCACACCCTGCCTCTTCTGGTCTTGGCCAAGGTGCTGGCACACTGGCTGTTCTCGGGGCTGGCGCTGGTATTGCTGGCACCGCTGCTGGCGCTGATGCTCGGCTTGCCTGGACGCTGCCTGCCGGTGTTGCTGTTTTCCCTGCTGCTCGGCACCCCGGTGCTCAGCCTGCTTGGCGCCGTGGGTGCGGCCCTGACCGTGGGCCTCAAGCGTGGCGGCCTGTTGCTGGCCCTGCTGATTCTGCCGCTGTATATCCCGGTGCTGATCCTCGGCAGCGGCGCGCTGCAGGCCAGCCTGCAAGGATTGCCGACGCTGGGCCACCTATTGTGGTTGGCCAGCCTCACCGCTTTGGCGGTGACTTTGACACCCTTTGCCATCGCCGCTGGGCTGAAGATCAGCGTTGGTGAGTGATAGATAAACCCCCGGGGCGGCGTTGCACTGGCAGCGCCGAATTCCGGAGCAGAACGAGTAGCCTGATGAATTGGACATGGTTTCACAAATGGGGTTCGCCCAAGTGGTTCTATGAGATGAGTGGCCGCTGGCTGCCCTGGCTCAGTGTCGCCGCCGTATTGCTGATGACTGTGGGCCTGGTCTGGGGCCTGGCCTTCGCGCCGCCGGATTACCAGCAGGGCAACAGCTTTCGCATCATCTATATCCATGTGCCGGCGGCCTTTCTCGCCCAGTCGGTGTACGTGATGCTGGCCATTGCCGGCCTGGTGGGGCTGGTGTGGAAGATGAAGCTGGCCGATGTGGCCCTGCAGCAGGCCGCGCCCATCGGCGCCTGGATGACCGTGATCGCCTTGCTCACCGGCGCCATCTGGGGCAAGCCGACCTGGGGCACCTACTGGGTGTGGGATGCGCGGCTGACCTCGATGCTGATTCTGCTGTTTCTGTATTTCGGCGTGATCGCCCTGGGCCAGGCCATTACCAACCGCGACAGCGCGGCCAAGGCCTGCGCCGTACTGGCCCTGGTCGGGGTGGTGAATATCCCGATCATCAAGTACTCGGTGGACTGGTGGAACACCCTGCACCAGCCCGCCACCTTCAGCGTGGTGGCCAAACCGGCCATGCCCTTCGAGATGTGGATGCCGCTGCTGCTGATGGTGCTGGGCTTCTACTGTTTCTTCGGCGCCGTGCTGCTGCTGCGCATGCGCCTGGAAGTGCTCAAGCGCGAGGCCCGCGCCAGTTGGGTCAGGGCCGAGGTGCGCACGCAGGTGGAGAAAGCCCGATGAGTTTTGCATCCTTCGCCGAATTTATTGCCATGGGTAACCACGGCCCCTATGTCTGGGCCGCCTATGGCATCAGCCTGGCCATTATCGCCCTGAATGTGGTGCTGCCGCTGCTGGCACGTCGCCGTTATCTGCAAGACGAGGCGCGCCGTATGCGCCGGGAGGAGTCAAAGTGAACCCTGTGCGCAAGAAACGCCTGTATGCCCTGATGGCACTTCTGGCTGGGGTCGGCATCGCCGTGGCGTTGGCTCTCAGCGCCCTGCAGCAGAATATCAACCTGTTCTATTCGCCTGCTCAGATTGCTGCTGGCGAAGCGCCCCAGGATACCCGTATCCGTGCCGGTGGCCTGGTCGCCGAGGGCTCGGTCAAGCGCGCCCGCGATTCGCTGGATACCGATTTCGTGGTCACCGATGGCGCGGCCAATGTGACCATCCGCTACAGCGGCATCCTGCCGGACCTGTTTCGCGAAGGGCAGGGCATTGTCGCCATGGGCAAACTCAATGAGCAGGGTGTGCTGATCGCCGATGAGGTGCTGGCCAAGCACGATGAGAACTACATGCCGCCAGAGGTGATGCAGGCCCTGGAGCAAAGCGGCATGAAGCAGCAGCACGATGCCGCCAGCGCCGGCAAGAAGGCCTATCAGCAGGAGGGTGCGCAATGATCCCCGAGCTCGGCCATCTGGCCATGATCCTGGCGCTGTGCCTGACCCTGGTGCAGGCCACCTTGCCGCTGATCGGCGCCTGGCGCGGTGATCGGCAGTGGATGAGCCTGGCTCAGCCGGCCGCCACCGGGCAGTTTGTCTTCCTGCTGTTCTCTTTTGCCTGCCTGACCTACGCCTTTATGGTCGACGACTTCTCGGTCGCCTATGTGGCCAACAACTCCAATAGCGCATTGCCCTGGTACTACAAGTTCAGCGCGGTGTGGGGCGCCCACGAAGGCTCGCTGTTGCTCTGGGCCCTGATTCTGGCAGGTTGGACCTTCGCCGTGGCGATCTTCTCGCGGCAGCTGCCGGAAGAGATGCTGGCCCGGGTGCTGGCGGTGATGGGCATTATCAGCATCGGTTTTCTGCTGTTCCTGATCGTCACCTCCAACCCCTTCGAGCGACTGATTTTCAACGCACCGGCGGATGGCCGCGACCTTAACCCGCTGCTGCAGGACTTCGGCCTGATCATCCATCCGCCGATGCTCTATATGGGTTATGTCGGCTTCTCCGTGGCCTTCGCCTTCGCCATTGCCGCGTTGCTCGGCGGCAAGCTGGATGCGGCCTGGGCCCGCTGGTCGCGGCCCTGGACCCTGGTGGCCTGGGCCTTTCTCGGCATCGGCATCGCCCTGGGCTCCTGGTGGGCCTATTACGAACTGGGCTGGGGCGGCTGGTGGTTCTGGGACCCGGTGGAGAACGCCTCCTTTATGCCCTGGCTGGTGGGCACGGCGCTGATTCACTCCCTGGCCGTGACCGAGAAGCGCGGCGTATTCAAGAGCTGGACCGTGCTGCTGGCCATCGCAGCCTTCTCCCTGAGCCTGCTCGGCACCTTCCTGGTCCGCTCCGGGGTACTGACTTCGGTGCATGCCTTCGCCAGCGACCCGGAGCGCGGGGTATTTATTCTCGCCTTCCTGTTGCTGGTGGTGGGCAGCTCCCTGGCGCTGTTCGCCATCCGCGCGCCGGTGGTCAAGAGCCAGGTGGGCTTTGCCCTGTGGTCGAGGGAGACCTTGCTGCTGATCAACAACATCATTCTGGTGGTGTCGGCGGCCATGATTCT
>JBFHPI010000037.1:0-13114 GCA_041592855.1 Pseudomonas sp. | reverse complement strand
CCTGGCCAGATCATCGGCCAGGCTGCGCAGGGTCTGACAATCCTCCTTGCAGACCTGCACCTCGCCCGCGGTGGCATGGGCCAGGTCGGCAATCCCCTGTACATTACGATTGATCTCCTCAGTCACCGAGCTCTGCTCCTCAGTGGCGGTGGCCACCTGGGTGTTCATGTCGCTGATGCGTTCCACCTGCTCGGTAATGGCACTGAGGGACTGGCCAGTGCGCTGGCTGGCCTCCACCCCGGTCCCGGTGGCCGACTGCCCGGCATGCATGGAGCTGACCGCATTCTCTGCGCCCTGCTTGAGGCGCTGGATCATCTGCTGGATTTCATCGGTGGAGCTCTGGGTACGGCTGGCCAGGGTGCGCACCTCATCGGCCACCACGGCAAAGCCGCGGCCCATCTCGCCTGCCCGAGCCGCCTCAATAGCGGCATTGAGCGCCAGCAGATTGGTCTGTTCGGAAATGCCGCGAATCACCGCCAGTACCTGATCGATGGAGGCCACCTGTTCGGCCAGCTCACTCACCGCCGCGGCTGCGTCGCCAATTTCCGCCGACATATGCTCGATATGGCCAATGGACTGCCCGACCACCTTGCGCGCCTGCTGCGCTTCGTCGCGGGCGCTCTGCGAAGCCTGAGCGGCGCTGCTGGCATTGCGTGCGATCTCCTGCACGGTCAGGCCCATCTCATGTACGGCGGTGGCCACCATATCGGTCATTTCCTGCTGCTGACCAGAACGCCCTGCGGTGTTCTCCACCACCTGCGCCACCTGGCCAACTGCGCTACGCAGGCGCTCACTGGTATTCAGCACATCGCTGATCAGGCTGCGCTGACTGGCAATAAAGCGGTTGAAACCACGAGCCAAATCACCCAGCTCATCGGCGCGGGACTCGTCCAGCCGGCGGGTCAGATCGCCGCCACCCCCGCCGATTTCCACCAGCGCAGCGGTGACCTGGCGAATCGGCCGCACCAGGCCCTTGGCCAGCAGCACCACCAGCCCGAGAAACAGCAGGGCCACGCCCAGGCCGATCAGGCTACTGGTGAGCATGGCCCGACGGGCTTCTGCATAGACTTCTGCTTCAGGCACCTCACTGACCAGAATCCAGTCCAGCGCCTGTAACGGCTGAGCCAGGGCCAAAAAAGCCTGACCGTCGCGCTCGAAACGCTGCACCTCGGCGCTACCACCGAGCAGGCGCGGCGCTACCTGCGCCCCCACCAATTGCGACAATTCACGCTGATCATTGAACTCAGACTGTGGATGCACCTTGATTCGACCATCGGCGCTGGCCAAGAAAATCCGCCCCTGCTCACCAAAGCGGAAATTACGCACAAGCTCAGACATGGCCCCCAGGCTAAAGCCCAGACCACCCACGCCCAACGTCTTCCCCCCGCTCGACAGGCGCTGATTGATAAAAAGCGTCGGCTCACGGGTGGTGCTGTCGATGTCGATATCAAGGGAACGTTGCTTGTCACTGTCGATAAAGCCGTAGAACCAGGCGTCAGAATCGGCCCCTCGGTTCAAGGTACGATCCTGCCCCTTGCCGGTGTAGTAGTTGCCACTGGCTGCCACCACGATAAAGGTCGTGAGAGCGTTCTGCTGGCGCTGTACAGCTGCCAGATAGCGGGAGAACGCCTGTTGCCGTTCGCCTTCCTCACCCTGCTCCAGCCATTCCAGCACCAGACTATTTTCGGCTATTCCGCGGGCAGCAGTAAGCGGCTCGGCCAGCACCCGCTCGAGGTCATTGCGTATCGCCAGAATACTCGCCGGTAGCGCCTCTTGGAGCAAATAGCGTTCGGTCAGGCGATTGACGATGGCCGAGTAGATGGCCACCACGATCAGGATACTGGTCAGCAGGGCTGCGCCCATGCTGAGCATCAGCTGCCACTGGATACTGCGCTTCCAGAGATTCATGGGCGATCACCCTTGTCGTTATTATTAGAAGGGAATGCTTGTATACCCAATTGTATACAAAATCAATTTCCTCTTATCGTAAAGGCTATCGGCCAGCCACACGCAGGCTTTACCAAGACCCGCAGTGCAGAATAGTTGCGCCCTCAGGCCGGCGCCATTCAGCTCGAGCAGGCCGCTGAGCGACACAGCTCGACCGCATACTTCCTACTGAAACGCTCTGTAAAGAAATGCCCGCAGCAATATGCCATCAAGGCACTAAGGTGAACCGTGTTCGAACAACCCTGCTAGGAAGTGTTTATGACTGGATCAGTGAGCAGCTTCATTCTGGATATGAGCGTGCGCAAAAAGCTGCTCAGCGGCTTTGGCCTGGTGCTGGTCATCACCCTGGGCGTCGCCGGTCTTGGTTATAACAGCCTGGAAAGCACCCTGAGCCGCTTCGACACCCTGCTCAAGGTCAACGAGATCGACAGCAAACTGTCCCTGGCCCGTCAGCAGGAGAAAAACTTTATTATCCGGGGCGACCAACAGTACATCGAGCAGGCCAAAGCCCTGGTCGGCGAAATCGAAACCCTGGCCAGTGATGCCCTGAAGGTGTTGAGCCGCCCGGAAACCATCGCCCTGATGCAGGGCATTCGTCAGGACGTGGCCGACTACAGTCAGCAACTGCAGAGCCTGAACCAGGCCAGCGCCAGCAATCAGAGTGCCCAGCGGGCCATGGAAGAAGCGGCGCGGGAAGCCCTGAAGGCGTTCGACGAACTGCAAGCCCGGTTGAGTCAGGCCGCCGAACAACAGATCCGCGCCAGCGGCGACGAAGACAGCATCCGCACCCTGGGCTACGCCAACCAGGCCAGCAATCTGGCCAAGGAACTGCTCAACGCCCGGCGCTTCGAGAAGAATTTTGTCCTGAGCAGTCAGGCCCAGGATGCCCAGGCGCTGCTGCAGCAGTTCGAGACCATCAGCCAGAATGGTCGGAATCTGCGCGACCGCATCAGCGATCCAGCCGCCCGCGCCGACCTCGACTCGGCCCTGGCCCAGCTCGCCCTGTATCAGCGCAATTTCGACAGCCTGCGCCAGGCGGTCGAGAGCCGCGATGTCAGCGAGCGCGCCATGAATGAGCGAGCCCGGGAAGTGGCCAGCGCCTCCGCCGAGTCCCTTGAGCTGCAACTCAAGGTGCTGCAGGCCGAAGCCTTCCAGGCCAAGGCCATACTGGTGAGCGCCACTGTCATCGCCTTTATTCTCGGCGTGTTCTGTGCCCTGCTGATCACCCAGATGATTGTTACGCCCCTGCAGCGCGTGGTGCAACTGGCGCGCAAGCTGGCCCAGGGCGATCTCTCGGAAAGCATCGAAAGCAGTCGCAGGGATGAGCTGGGTCAACTGATGCAGGCCATGCAGGCCATGACCCTCAGCCTGCGCGAGTTGCTGACCCGCCTGACCAGCGGTATCGAGCAATTGGCCACCGCCGCCGAGGAAATGTCCGCCGTCACTGAACAGACCAGCGCCGGGGTAACCCAGCAGAAGATGGAGACCGAGCAGGTGGCCACTGCCATGCACGAAATGACCGCTACCGTGCAGGATGTGGCGCGCAATGCCGAATCCGCCGCCTACTCGGCCCGCGACGCCGACCAGCAAACCCAGCAGGGCAACCAGACGGTGCAGCAAGCCATCGAGCGTATCGAAAACCTGGCCCGCTCAATCGAGCATTCGGCCCAGTCCATCGAGCGCCTCAAGCATGACAGCACCAATATCGGCACCGTGCTGGATGTGATCAAGGGTATCGCCGAACAGACCAACCTGCTGGCCCTCAACGCCGCCATCGAAGCGGCCCGGGCCGGCGAGATGGGTCGCGGCTTTGCCGTGGTGGCCGACGAAGTACGTGCCCTGGCCAAGCGCACCCAGGAATCCACCAGCGAGATCGAAGGCCTGATCGCCAACCTGCAGGGTGGCGCCCAGAGCGCGGTCGAGATGATGGGCAAGAGTTGCAGCGAGGCCAGCTCCACGGTGGAAGCTGCCAAACAGGCGGGCACGGCCCTGGACGCCATCAACACCGCCGTATCGAGCATCCAGCAGATGAACCAGCAGATTGCCACGGCTGCCGAACAGCAGAGTTCGGTGGCCGAGGAGATCAGTCGCAGCGTGTCGAATATTCGCGATGTGGCCGAGCAGTCCGCCGCCGCCACCGAGGAAACTTCGGCGGCCAGTGTCGACCTGGCGCGCCTGGGTGGTGAACTGCAGACGCTGGTCAATCGCTTTAAGCTGGCCTGAGCAACGCCAACACGTCGCCCGCCAACGCCCTCTCACGCACGGGCCCGGCGCCTTCAGGGGGAGGCAGAAAGCAGCCAGTGCTGGCGCAGACGCGCCAGACTGCCATCGGCGTTCATATCATCCAGGGCCGCCTGCCAGCGCTGGATCAGAACAGGATCGGTGGCCAGTGAGAAGACGATATAACTGCTGCTGCGCATAAAGCTGTAGAGCGGCTCGACCTGGTCCATCGAGCCACCCAGCTCCTGCATCAGGCTGGGTAACAGCTGGTCCTCGTAAACCATCAGTGGCACACGACCATAGAGTAGCATCCTCACCATTTCATGGGGCTTGGGCACCAGATGCAGGTTATCGAAGTCCTGCTGCGCGAGAAAATGATGGGAATACCAATCACGCGGCACGGCGATGCCCGCCGCCTGACGGGCATCGTCCAGACTGGTCAGACGAAGAGTACTGCCGCGCCGGGCATAGAAGCTGGTCGTGGTGGAAACCAGGGGGCCGACCCACTGGA
The DNA here is from genome assembly GCA_041592855.1 of Pseudomonas sp. GTDB lineage: Bacteria > Pseudomonadota > Gammaproteobacteria > Pseudomonadales > Pseudomonadaceae > Aquipseudomonas. The sequence continues at coordinate 8,436 of JBFHPI010000037.1, read as the reverse complement.
ACAGCGCCTCACGCTCGGGGGTACGCACCGCAACGAACAGGCCAACATTAGCCCGCCCCTGGGCCTGCTTATAGCCCCGCGCCCAGGGCACCACCTGAATAGTCGCACGGTCACCCGTGCGCACCAGCAACTCGCGAACCACGGCCGTGGCATAGCCATCCACCTCGGCAGCGCGACTGAAGTTGAGCGGCGGATTCTCTTCAGTGTAGAGCTGCAGCTGTGCGGCACCAGCCAGGGCGCAGTAGCCAAGGCAAACGCTCAGCAGCAGCCCATGCCGAATTGCCATAAGTCATACTCTCAGAGGAGTGCTGCCTGCAGTGTAGCCGCGCCCGGCCTCCTTGCGCCTAGCCCTCTACGCGAAACCCCAGGCGCGCCGTTTGCCCGCTTTCGTCCAGCACGCTGAGCTGATAGTCGCCGCGCTGCTCGAAGCGCTGGGTAAAGGTCTCCTGCTCTGCGCTTTCGCCGACCGGCTGACCGTTGACGAACCACCAGCGCCGCCCGCTACCGCCCAGGGCCGACAACTCTAAGCGCAGAGGTTCGGCGCTGCCGGCTGGACGCTGCAAGCGATCCCCCTCCCGCACCCCGACGATGGACAGTGGCACCACTGCCCCTGAGTCGGCCGGCGGGCAGTTGCGATCAAACGCCGGCAATCGGCTTTGCCGGTGCTCACGGCGGGGCAGCCAGGGTTCCAGAGGCGCTGGCCACAGAGCCAGTTCACGGCGCTGGCCCCCCGGACAATCGGCCGCCACCCGCAGCCCCTCGGAGTTGACCCAAAAAGCCTCGCGCAGGCCCAGACCCAGGGGCTGATCCGTCGTCTGCAGGGTCGGCGGCGCGGTACCGGCCAAGGTCCAGGCGAAACGCTGGCGTCGACAGTTGGGATCATCCCGCGCCAGGGGCTGGCCCAACGGCCAGCAGACCGCCGCCACGCCCACCTCGGCAGGCGGGGAGTCGGCGGGCATGGCGAGGCCACGCTGGCTATCACGATTAGCCAACAGGTCGTGCACCTGCAGCAGCAGCGGCGCGGCGGATGCCAGACCGAACTGGCCGGGCACCGGCGTGCCATCCGGGCGACCGATCCACACCCCGATCAGATGGCGTGGGGCCACGCCAATTGCCCAGGCATCACGAAAGCCGTAGCTGGTGCCGGTCTTCCAGGCCAGCGTTGGTCGCTGTACCAGCTGCGCTCGCGGGTCGCGATCCGGCCGCGCCTGACCGGCGAGAATACGCCGCACTATCCAAGCCGCCCCCGGCGACAACAGGCGCCGCTCATACAGCGGTTCATCGGGGGCAAAGCGCAGGCGCGCCACCATACCGCCACGGGCAAAGGCACTGTAACCGCTCAGCAGATCCTCCAGACGACTGCCGACACCGCCCAGAATCAGCGCCAGGCTGGGCTCGCTCAGCGGCGGCAGACGCAGGGGCACGCCGGCGCCACGCAGTTCGCCGGCAAAGCGTTTGGGCCCGTAGGCTTCCAGCAGCTGCACGGCCGGAAGGTTGAGGGAGCGGGCCAGGGCCTCGCTGACCGCCACCGGCCCCTGAAAGCCGGCAGCGAAGTTGCCTGGGCGGTAGTCGCCATAACGCCGTGGCACGTCCTGCAGCAGGGATTCGGAATGGATCAGCCCCTCATCCAGGGCCAAGCCATAGAGAAAGGGCTTAAGGGTCGAGCCCGGCGAGCGCAGGGCACTGACCATATCGACATGACCAAAGCGCCGGGCATCGCCGATATCCACCGAACCCAGGTAAGCGCGCACTGCCATGCTGGGGTGTTCGGCCACCAGAATTGCCGCGGATGTATGTTCAGGCAGGCGCGCCCGCCAGCCTAGCAGCAGGTCCTCCAGGCGGCGTTGCAGGGCAGCATCCAGGGTGGTACGGATCAGCGCCGGGCTGCCCGGGGTGTTCAGGCGCCGCGCCAGCAGTGGTGCCAGGCGAGGCGCCTGGCGTGGCGCCAACAGTACCGGTTCCTCCCGGGCCTCCGCGACCGCCCGCGCAGGCCATACACGGAAAGCGGCCAGGCGCTGCAACACCTTGTCCCGGGCCGCCTGAGCCCGCTCGGGGTGGCGATCCGGGCGCAGCCGGCTGGGGGCCTGAGGCAGCACCGCGAGCAGCGCAGCCTCGGCCCGGGTCAGCTGGCCCGGCCCTTTGCCCAGGTAGGCCCAGCTGGCCGCCGCCACCCCCTGCAGGGTGCCCCCAAACGGCGCACGATTGAGATAGAGCGCGAGAATGTCATCCTTGGACAGGTGCCACTCCAACTGTAGGGTGCGCCACAGCTGCTTGAGTTTGCCGGCATAGCTGCGCGAGTGCGGGTCGAGCAGGCGCGCCACCTGCATCGACAGAGTGCTGCCCCCTGATACGACGCGCCCGCCGCGCAGGTTTTGCCAGGCCGCGCGCCCCAGGGCCAGAGGGTTGACTCCGGGGTGCTGGCGGAACCAGCGATCTTCGTAGGTCAGCAGGGCTTCCAGGTAGTAGGGGGAAACCTCGTCCGTGCGTACCGGATAACGCCATACCCCTTCGGCATCGGCAAAGCGCCAAAGCGGCGTGCCATCCTCGGCCAGCACCACCCGAGCCAGATCATCCTGCGGCAGGGGCAGCGGCCAGAGGTGGTCGGCCAACCACAGCCCGAGAAGCAGCAACAGGGGCAGCCACAGCCGGGGCCTGCGCAACTGCGCAGGCAAAGCGCCGAAGACGCGATGCAACCCGGCAGTCCCTGGCCCGCAGGTCATGGGTCAGACCTTGAGAAAATGATCGCGGTAGTACTTGAGCTCGGCAATGGACTCGCGAATATCGTCCAGGGCCAGGTGGGTGCCCTTCTTCTGGAAACCCTCCTTGATCTTAGGCGCCCAACGATCGGCGAGGATCTTCAGGGTCGAGACATCCAGGTAGCGGTAGTGAAAGTAGGCTTCCAGGGTCGGCATATAGCGGTAGAGGAAACGCCGATCCTGACCGATGCTGTTGCCGCAGATGGGCGAGGCGCCCTTGGGCACCCATTGCTGAAGAAAGGCGATGGTCTGCGCCTCGGCTGCGGCGGTGTCGATACGACTGTCACGCACACGCTGGGTCAGGCCGCTCTCGCCATGGGTGCGGGTACACCATTCATCCATGCCGGCGAGCACCGCATCGCTCTGATGCACGGCAATCACCGGCCCCTCGGCGAGGATATTGAGGTCGCTGTCGGTGACGATAGTGGCCATTTCGATGATGACGTCTTTCTCGGGCTCCAGGCCGGTCATTTCCAGATCGATCCAGATCAGATTCTGCGGGTTCTGCATGCTGTGCTCCTTGGCTGATGCCGGCAGTTTATCAGCCCACCTGCGTAGTCGTATCGGCTGTACGGGTCATGGCACCTGACATATGCCACAGCAGCAGACTCGACTGCCGCCAATCGAGCAGCTCGATCAGGCGCTGCGGCGGCACGCCGGGGACGCTAAAACTGTTGCTGATCAACCAGCTCCCCGCCCTCATCTCGGCCCTGGCCTTGCGCCACACCTCACCCATAGGAGCAGGCGAGAGAAAGCAATACACCACATCAAACGCCCCTAGCCCGATATGCCACAGGCTCTGGTAACGAATCTGGCAGTTAGCCTGAGGCAGTGCTCGCAACCAGGCAATGGCAAAGCTCAGCGGTGCGGTTTCCACCCCGACAAACTGGGCCTGGGGAAACTGTCGGGCCAGAGCCAGAAGGCTGCCGGCCGGGCCACAGCCCAGGTCGACAAAACGAAAGCGCTCACCGCGCTCGGCCAGCAGCTGGCTCAACTGGCGCCGCGTGCCCGCGCCGGTGAGATACAGCGGCACCCGCTCGCCCAGGCTGTTCCAGTTGAACAGCAGCAGGATCACGAAACCGAACAGAAACAGCCAGCTTGGCAAGGCGGCACCGCTGACCAACAGCACGCTGGGGACAAAGGCCAGGTTGAGCCACCACCACCAGGGCGCCAGGCCCAGATAGCGGCCGACGGTGGCGGCCAGCAACCCCTGCAGCAGGCCCGCCAGCAACGCGTCGGGGCGCCAGGGGCTGAGCTGCACCACGATGATCAACAGGGCCGCAACCAGCAGGCAGGCCATCAGCTGCGCCAACAGGGCCGCCAGGATCGGGTAACGGGCGAACAAAGCGCGGGGCATGCGGGCTCCTCTGAGCGGGCCAATATGCCGGCCAGTTTAGCCGCTACGCCTCTAGAGTCGACAATCCCCTGTTGCGCCACCACGCAGCAGGGCGCAGGCTGGTAAACTTGCGCAGATTCACCCCGCACCTCAACTTTCGGAACCTTCATGGCCAAACGCCAACTCAACCGCCGGCAAAACTGGCGGATCGAAAAAATCCAGGGGGAGCGCGCTGCCCGCGCCGCCAAACGCGAGTCTCAGGCCGAGCAGATTCTTGAAGGTGGGGATTTGGGGCCGGAACAAACCGGCCTGGTGATTGCCCACTTCGGCGTACAAGTGGAGGTCGAAGCCCTGGACGGCGCCTTGGCCGGTCAGGTGTTTCGTTGCCACCTGCGCGCCAACCTGCCGGCCATGGTCACCGGTGACCGCGTGGTGTGGCGCTCCGGCAATCAGGGCATCGGCGTGATCGTCGCGCAACTGCCACGCAGCAGCGAATTGTGTCGCCCCGACCCACGAGGCCAACTCAAACCGGTAGCGGCCAACGTCGACCTGATCGTAATCGTCTTCGCGCCCCTGCCGGAGCCCCACGCCAACCTGATCGACCGCTACCTGGTGGCCGCCGAGCATGCCGGCATTCGCCCGTTGTTGTTGCTGAACAAGGCCGACCTGATCGACGAACAGAACGCCGTGGCCCTCAATGCCATGCTCGCCGTTTACCGGCAGCTGGGCTATCCACTGCTGGAGGTATCAGCCCATCAGGGCGACGGCATGGAGCAGCTCAAGCGCCAGCTCGATGGTCATGTCAGCGTGTTTGTCGGCCAGTCCGGCGTGGGCAAGTCATCCCTGGTCAACAGCCTGCTTCCCGGCGTCGATACCCGGGTAGGAGCACTGTCCGAGCTGACCGGCAAGGGCACTCACACCACCACCACCGCGCGGCTGTTCCACTTCCCCGGCGGCGGCGAGCTGATCGACTCACCGGGCATTCGCGAATTCGGCCTGGTGCATGTCAGCCGCGAGGATGTCGAGGCCGGTTTTATCGAGTTCCATGACCTGCTCGGGCATTGTCGCTTCCGTGATTGCAAGCACGACCGCGAGCCCGGTTGCGCCCTGCTCCAGGCCCTGCAAGACGGTCGCATTCAGCCCCAGCGCATGGCCAGTTACCGGCATATTCTCGCCAGCCTGCCGCAGGCCGAGTACTGATGCGAAAAGGCCGTGACAACTGTCACGGCCTTGGCGGATGCAACCCCGCTCAGGGCTGATCGAAATTCAGCACCCCATCCTCGAAGATATTCAGGCGCTCACGCAGCTGCTCCGGCGGCAGTGGCTGGTCTGCCGGTGGGGTGGTGATGCGACTGGGTAGTGCAGGTGGCGCCTCATCACCCTGCGCTTCATCAGCGGCCCCGCTCTGCTCGCCTTCGATGGCACGCTGGGCTTTCTTGGTCAGCACCACGATATCGATACGCCGGTTGATCGGGTTAAGCGGGTTGTCCCGATCAAATAGCGCGGAGGAGGCATAGCCCACCACCCGGGCAATCTGCTCATCACTGTAGCCGCCGGCCACCAGCACCCGGCGCGCGGCATTGGCACGATCGGCCGACAGTTCCCAGTTGCCATAGCCACCACGCCCGGCAAAGGGCTGGGCATCGGTATGACCGCTGATGCTGATCTTGTTCGGCACTGCGGCGATGGTATCGGTCAGGGCCAGCAGGATGTCCTCGAAGTAAGGGCGCAGCTGTGCGCTTCCAGAGGCGAACATCGGTCGATTCTCGGCATCCATGATCTGGATGCGCAGGCCGTCCTGGGTGATTTCGAAAAGAATCTGATCCTTGAAATTCTGCAACTGCGGGTTTTCCTCGACCTTGTTCTGCAGCTCTTGCAGCAGCAGCTCCAGACGCTCGCGCTCCACTTCCTCAGCCAGGGATTCCGCCTGTTCCCTGTCGATCTCCGTAGGGCTTTGCGGGTCTGTATCGGGCTCAGGATTCAGGGTGCGATCCGGAGACGGCGTGGGAGAGCCGCCCAGGTCGATAACATATGGGCTGGCGCTTTCGGAAAAGCCGATAGGATCCTGGAAATAGCCGGAGATCAGCTTTTTCTGCTCCGGCGTGGCACTTGTCATCAGCCACATCACCAGAAAGAAGGCCATCATCGCTGTTGCAAAGTCGGCAAAGGCAATCTTCCAGGCGCCACCATGGTGACCGCCGGCAATCTTCTTGACCCGCTTGACGATAATCGGCTGATTGTTCTCCATTATTCAGCCTTTAGTTGCCACGCATGGCTTGTTCGAGCTCGCTAAAGCTTGGCCGGTGAGCGGGGTAAAGCACCTTGCGGGCAAACTCAACCGCCAGCGAGGGCGGCATGCCGGATGCCGACGCTACCAGGCCGGCCTTGATTGCCTCGTAGACGTTTACTTCTTCTTTAGCATCGTGTTCCAGAGCCGCGGCCAGGGGGCCGAAGAAACCATAGGAAGCCAAAATACCGAAGAAGGTACCTACTAGCGCAGTCGCAACCTTTTGACCGATTTCAGCGTTATCTGCCGTTGCAAGAATCGACATGGTGATCACGATACCCAGCACCGCCGCCACAATACCCATTGCAGGCATACCATCAGCAACCTTGGCCACGGCATGCGCCGGGTGCTCGATATCCTCCTTGAGGCTGGCAATTTCCATATCGAAAAGGCCTTCAAGCTCATGGGGCGCCATATTGCCGGAGGACATGATGCGCAGGTAATCGCAGATATAGGCAGTCATGCGCTGGTCTTTGAGGATAACGGGGTACTTGCTGAAAATCGGGCTAGCTGCGGGATCTTCGACATCCGCCTCGATTGCCATCATCCCTTCACGTCGACTCTTGTTGAGAATCTCGTAAATAAGCTTCAGGACATCAAGATAGAAACCATGTGTGAAGCGCGAGCTGAACATGCTCAGTGACTTCTTCAGCACATGCATGAAGGCGCTGCCAGGGTTGGCCTGAAGGAACGCCCCCAACGCGGCACCACCGATGATCAAAACCTCAAAAGGGTGAACCAGTGCCATAACCTGGCCACCGGAAAGGACGAAACCGCCCAATACACAGCCTAGAACAACGAAAATGCCAATGATTTTGATCATAGAGGACAGCTGGCCAAAAGGAACAAGATGGTAAGAAGCAAAACAACCCTTCTATTTATCGGAAGTTTTGCGCGAGACTATAGCCAGTTAAGGTCAAAAGCCAGCTTGACTCAACCCGAATGCCAAAGCCCCCTAGCCGCCCCCGCACCCTGAATGACTGGCTCAAGCTGCTGGACCAACAACGGCTGCCCGTACCCTTGGCAAACCAGCAGACAATCCAGCGCGCCCTGGCCGACAGCAACAAGTCGCTACGTGATATTGCCGAGCTGATGCAGCAATGCCCGGCGCTGGCGTTATCGGTGTTGCGCGAGGCCAATCGCCATGGTGGCGGCTTGCACGAGCCCACTGAAAGCCTGGAAAACGCCGTCAGCCGCCTCGGCCTGAGCCGCGTGGAGGCCCTGCTCAAGCAACAGCCAAACCTGGATGAGCAGGCCATCCCCCTGGCACTGCGGCAGATCCAGCTCATCAGCCAACACGCCAGCCAGCAGGCCAACGGCCTGTTCGGGGGGCGCCTGGCGCGGCTGTGGCAGGAAATCCACTGGGGCAGCCTGCTGTTTCTCGCACCGATCTGGAGCATTTTGGCCGCCTACCCGGAACTGTTCGAAGCGTGGGAACAGCGGGTGCTGGTCAAGGGCGAAGCGACCAACCGAGTGGAGCAGGACGAACTGGGCGTGCCCCTGCTGCAGCTGTGTCTGGCCCTGAGCGAGCGCTGGCGCCTGCCGGACTGGATCATCCAGGGCTATCGTCTGCTGCTGGATGATCGTCGCCTGCTGGTCAAGGCCCTGCATATCGCTCGGGAAAACGAACACCCCCTTGAGCAGCAACAGCATCTGGACAATGACACCCCTTTGCGCCGCTGGCTGACGCACCCGGCCAACAGCATTTTACTGGCCAATGGCCTGGCCCTCTCCTCTCACTATGCCTGGAATGGCCAACACAGCCTGCGCTGGCAACGCCTGGCCGGCCTATATTTGCAACTGCCGCTGGCCGAGCTGCAACAACTGCTGCACCAACAGGCGGTACTCAGTGCCCGGCAGTTGAACTGCTGTGGCCTATGGCACCCGGCCCAGGCCCTGCTCTGGCCCTGGGAGGCTCGTCATCTCAAGGAGTCGCCACCCCCTGCGGCGAAACCGGCTGAAGTCAGTGCCTGGCGCCAGCACTGCGCACAGCTGCTGGCAAACCCGAGCCCATTCAGTAACGTCCTGCAGCTGACCCAGTGCGCCAAGCAGGCCTT